>JACDHG010000005.1 GCA_013821195.1 Propionibacteriales bacterium | reverse complement strand
AGCCTGCCCGGTCGGTGACCGCGACGTCGTACGACGGCGGCCGGCCACCGAGGAGGCTGGTGAGGACGATGCTGCCGGCCACGACCAACAGCAGCACCCCAGTGCTGATCAGGAAGGTCTTGTCCCGCATCCGGGTGGTGACCTCACGGGCGGCGACAAGTCGCCACCAGGCCGTCGAGCCGCTCACGCCACCGCCTCCCGGAAGATCTCGGCCAACGTAGGCGTTCGACGCCTCAGCTCACGCACGGTGCCACGGCCGAGCGCCTCGCGCAGCACGTCCTGCGCGGCCCCTGGACGGTCGACCTGGAACACCACGACCTGCTCCTCTCCGGCAGCCTCCTTGTCGAGGATGCGGACACCGTCGACCTCCCCGACCCACCCGAGGTCGACATGTCCAGCGATGTGCAGGGCGTACTCCTCGCGCTCGGTTCTGCGCAGCTCCTCGACGCTGCCGGCGGCGACGACACGTCCGTCGGACACGATGACGAGGTCGTCGCAGAGCCGCTCCACAAGCTCGAGCTGGTGGCTGGAGAAGAGCACCGGCACTCCGGCGTCGACCTGCTCGCGGAGCAGGTCGACCATCACCTCGACCGCCAGCGGGTCGAGGCCGCTGAACGGCTCGTCGAGCACCAGGGCCACCGGCTCATGCACGAGGGCGGCGGCGACCTGGACCCGCTGTTGGTTCCCGAGCGACAGCGTCTCCAGCATGTCGTCACCGTGGCCACCGAGCTCGAGCCGCTCCAGCAGCGTGTCAGAGCGGCGCCTGGCCTGGGTTCCGTCAGCCCCATGGAGCCGCGCGAGATAGCGCAGCTGCTCAGCAACCCGCATCTTCGGATACAGCCCGCGTTCCTCCGGCAGGTAGCCGAATGTGCGCCGCTGCTCCGCCGTCACCGGCTCTCCCTGCCAGCGCACCTGCCCGGCGTCGGGCGCCAAGACGCCCATGATGATGCGCATCGTCGTCGTCTTGCCGGCCCCGTTGGCGCCGACGAATCCGGTCAGGCCCCCCGGTCGTACGCCGAACGACACCTCATCCAGCGCCCGCGTGCTGCCGTAGTCACGGACGACATCGTCCACCTCGATACTGTTCTCCCTCGCCATGAAGGCCACCCTAAGTGCCGGCGGGGTCGCCGGCCCGATGAGTGGCAGCGCAAACCGGACCTCAGCGTCAGGTTTGCATCCAGTACCGGGGTACAGGTTTAGCCTGGTGGACATGACCGATCGCGAGATGTCTCCCCAGTTCCAACCACTCGAGTGCACGCTCCCCACGCAGGAGCAACCGCTGCGCGTCGCGGAGTTCGATGCGCTGTTCAGCTCCGCGTTGCGCCGTGTCGAACGGCGAGAGCATTCGGTCCTGCTGACGTTCGACACGGGCGCCGAGGTGGAGGCGACAGTTCGCGACCTCCTCGCACGAGAGATTCAGTGCTGCTCCTTCTTCACGTTTTCCGTGCGGATCGGCAACGGCGGGACAGTTGTCGAGGTCAGCGTCCCGGAAACCCATCTCGACATCCTCGACGGGCTCGTCTCCCGAGCGGCGTACCAGGCGGGCCTTGCGGCGTGACCGGCTGGTTGCGCAGCGGGGAGGTCGCCCAAGCCGCCTCGGTCAACGTGCAGACGCTGCGTTACTACGAGCGGCGCGGGCTGCTGCGGAAGCCGGATCGCTCACCGGGCGGGCACCGTGTCTACCCGCCGGAGACGGTGACGGTGCTGCGGGTGATCAAGGCGGCCCAGCGTCTCGGATTCACCCTCGACCAAGTTGCCGAACTCATCGAGGCGGGCCACCATCGCCACCGTGCCAGGTCCAGCAGTGTTCTGCAGGCACTGGCCACAGCCAAGCTCGCCGAGGTCGAGGCGAGGCTGGCTGACCTCGTCGTCATCCGCGACACACTGCGTGCCACTGTGGACGCCGGGTGCGACGACCTGAGTACGTGTGCAGTCAGTGACTGCTGTCCCGTGCCGTTCGCGGAGCTGGCGGCACTGCCAGTGCCTGGCTAGCCGCTGTGACATGACAACCTCAACAGACGGGACCGCCGACCTGCTGCCGACAGGCTCGACCGAGCTGTACGAGACGGCGCGGCGGAGCGACCGTTGAGACTTGGGAAAGCCGACATGCCCGGGGAGCTGGCCTTGAGCATGATCTCCTAGATCCCGAGCTGCTCCGAGGCGAGCCTCGCGCCGCGCTCGCGCGACGAGATCTTCCGGAACGCGATGTCCCGGGCGAAGTCCGGCGACCCGTGCTTGGGCTTCACGTCGATGCTGAACGGGCTGAAGCCACAGTCGTCGGTCGCACCCAGCTGGTCTGTCGGGATGTACCGGGCCGCGGTGACGAGTGCGTCCGCAACCTCCTCGGGCGTCTCCACCTTCGGGTTCAACGGGTCGATGACGCCGACGAAGGCGACCTGCTTCACGCCGTTCGCATCGGTGCGGATGTTGTCGCCGATGAGCTGGTAGACGCGCTCCTTGTCACCCTCGCTCGCAAGCTGGATGAGGAAGTAGCCGGCGTTCATCTGAAACATCGACGGCAGCAGCTCGGCGTAGTCGACCTCGCCGCTGTGGACAGAGTCGCAGTCGCCGCCGGGGCAGGTGTGGATCCCGATATTCCTCCGCTCCTCGGGTGTGAAGCGGTCGATGACCCGGTTGTTGAGCTCGATGAACGTCTGGAGCAGGTCTTCCCCGGTCCACGGGTTGCGGGCGTCCCTCTTGTTGGCGAGCCGGCCCTCCGTGAAGTCGATCGACACCCGCTGCGCGCCGGCCTCGAACGCCTTGCGGATGTCCTTCTCCGCCTCGTCGCACAGGTCCGCGAGGAACTGCTCACGGCTGTAGCCGTCGAGCTCGTCCTTCAGCGGATAGAGCAGGTAGAGCATCGAAGGGGCGATCACTGCCTGCTTCATGGGCTTGGTGGCATACGGCTTGGACTGCGAGAACAGGTCCGCGGCGTAGGTCTTGTACCGAAACGGGCCGCCTGTGAGGCGCGGCAGCTGGCGGTGGTGGCCGTCATCGAAGATCGCGAAGTACTGGCCGTCCGCCGCCAGGTTGTCGGCGAGGCCGGTGCCGGCGAGGGTGTCCGTGAGGGGGTATGTCGCGAAGCTCGACGCGCGCTGCTCGCCGTCGGAGACTATCGCGGTACCTGTCGCCTCCATGCGCTCGATGGAGTCCCTGGCCGCAGCGTCCTGCTCGGCGGTCAGCTGCTGCTTCGTGATCTCACCCCTGTCGTACGACGCGATCGCCTCCTGCAGCTTCATGGGGCGGGGCAGCGAGCCGACGGGCTCGGTGAGGATGGGCATGACTCACTCCTATGGTCGAGGGACTGGGCTCCGGCTCTCGCGACACGCAGACTAGCACTCGATACGCCAGTCTAGGCTTTTCGCTAGACACCGTCCTACAGTGCTAGGCATGGACCCGATCCGAAACCCGTACGCACCTGGGGCGGGCCAGCGACCTCCAGAGCTCGCCGGTCGTGACCGAGAGCTGGAGCAGTTCGCCATCACCTTGGAGCGGGTCGCGGGCCGGCGGCCCGAGCGCTCGCTCGTGCTCTCCGGCCTTCGCGGCGTCGGCAAGACCGTGCTGCTCAACGCCCTGCGCAGCCTCGCAGTGCAGCGCGCATGGGGGACGGGCAAGCTCGAGGCTCGGCCCGACCAGAGCGTGCGCATCCCGGTCGCGCAGGCCCTGTACGCCGCCGTCCGCGACCTCGGACGTCGTCATCGCGACGAGGACAGGGTCGACGCTGCCGCTGCGGTCGTCAAGGCGTTCGCGCTGCGTACGCCGATGGCTGACCGCAAAGGCCATCGCTGGCAACCGCCGACAGACGTCCTTGCAGCCAGGGGGCGGGGCGACTCCGGCGATTTGGAGCTCGATCTCAGCGAAGTCTTCTGCGACGTCGCCGAGCTTGCCGCGGACCTTGGCGTCGGTGTCGCCGTCTTCGTCGACGAGATGCAAGACATCAACGCCGACGAGCTGTCTGCGCTGTGCGCCGCCTGCCATGAGGTCAGCCAGCAAGGCGCCCCACTCGTGGTCGTCGGGGCGGGGTTGCCGCACCTGCCGACGGCGCTGGCTGCCTCCAAGTCGTATGCCGAGCGGCTGTTCCACTACCGAGTCGTGGACCGGCTGCCGCGCCTCGAGGCCGACCGTGCCCTGCTGATCCCAGCGTCCACGGAGCGGGTGGGGTACGACGAGTGCGCCCTGGAGGAGCTGTATCGGATGACCGACGGTTATCCGTACTTCGTGCAGGCCTACGGCAAGGTCACCTGGGACGCAGCTGCCGACAGCCCGATCACCCTCGCTGACGTGGTCGAGGCGGCTCCGGTCGCGGAGGCCGACCTCGGAGTCGGGTTCTTCGGCTCGAGATTCGAGCGCGCGACTCCGGCCGAGCGCGACTACATGCGCGCCATCGCCGACCTGGGCGCCGACACGGACGACGGCTCGGTGCTGACCGCGGACGTGGCGCGAGCACTCGGGCGCAAGCCCTCGTCGCTGTCCCCGGCGCGCGATGGGCTGATCAAGAAGGGACTTGTCTTCGCAGAGGAACGAGGAGTCGTCCGTTTCACCGTCCCGCACTTCGGCAGGTTCCTCCGGACCCAACGAGACTGAGACGGCCTGGTCGTCGTTTTCCCGGCTGTCCTTGCCGCTGCCGCAGGACGATCGCACAGACGACCGCGGGGATGAGCAGGCTCGATGCCCCCACCTTCGGTACGCTCGCTACCGACACGAGTTGTGAGAGTCACGATTGGGGAACCTCATGCGATGTCCACGTTGTGGGCTGGACAGCCCATCCGGCACGCCGACCTGTGGACGGTGTGGACTTGCCTTGGCTCAGTTCGCCGGTCCTGGCGGGCCCTACGCCCAACAACCGCCGCCCACGGCTCCCGGACAGAGACCGCCTCACCCGGGCGGCCCCCAAGCGCCGTACCAGCCGCAGCCTGCTCCTGGACAGGGACCCGGAGGGGCTCACGGGCACGGCGCGCCCGGTCAGCAGCCTTACCCCGCACAGCCGGGACAGCCGGGTCAGCCATCAGCCGCACAGGGTGACCGTGACCACCAGACGACCGTGATCCGCCGAGGGGGCGAGCAGCCGCAGCATCCCGCGGGGCAGCAGTCGGGGTATCCCGGGTCTCAGGCACCGTCATACGGGAGCGCTCCCCAGCAGCCGTACTACCAGAGCAGCAACGTGACGCCCAGCGCTGCGTGGCCGGTCACGCTGCCCGGAAAGACCACGTTGGTGCGGTCAGGCGGGTTGGCGGCGATGGTCGCACTTGTCACAGGAGCACTCCTCGGACTCGCGTACGCCGGCTGGGCCTTCACGGCCCGCCGCGGTGTCTTCGCCGACTTCGCCGACGGCAACACTGTCAGTGGCGACGATGCCAAGTCGAGCGACACCATGGACACGATCTTCTTGATCGTGGCGGGGGTTGTCGCGCTGCTCGCACTGGGTCTGTGGATCTCCCGGATGGCGGCCAGGCGCACGAAGGGTGGAGCCCTCGACATCGGCGGGATCGCGCTGGCAGGGCTGGGGCTGGTCTCGGTCCTCGTCGGGCTCTATCTCGCGAGCACGATCGCCGACGCCGACGGTCAAGCCGCCCAGGGTGATAAGGGCGTCCTCGCGACGTTGGTGGTTGGAGGCGGGTTCGCTCTGCTCGCGGTCGGCCTCCTCATCGGTGTTTTCACAGTCCGCGGCCGCGTCACCGAGGACTCCCGGAGCCGGCAGCACAGCGCAGGTGCCGGTTATCAGACCTGGTAAGCACCCGGCCCTTCCTGCCGCGGTGAAGTGAGGCGAGATGGTCAAGCCACCAGGCTCGGAGCCGCGCCGCTCCCGGCGGACGGGGCCGACGCCGCTGACCCTGCGCGACCGACCACTCGTGATCGCCCATCGCGGTGCGAGTCAGGCGTTGCCCGAGCACACGCTCGGAGCGTATCGGCGAGCGCTCGAGCAGGGAGTCGACGGGCTGGAGTGTGACGTCAGGCTCACGTCCGACGGCCACCTCGTGTGCGTCCACGACCGACGAGTCGAACGCACCAGCAACGGCCGGGGCCCCGTCTCGACGCTGGCCCTTCATCAGCTGGAGGCGCTCGACTGGGCCACCTGGCGAAACCCGTGGCGCGATCTCGACGAGGATGCCCTCGACGACGACCCACTGGCGTCATTCGTCACCCTCGAACGCCTCCTCGACCTCGTCAAGGACTGGGGACGGCCGGTGGACCTGGTGATCGAGACCAAGCACCCCACGAGATACGCGGGTCTGGTCGAGCGCAGTCTGGTCGAGCTGCTCCACCGCTATGGCTGGGCGCGGACGAGACGTGGGGTGAGGTCACCTGTCCGGGTGATGAGCTTCTCCTGGATCAGCCTGCGTCGGTGCCTCGAGATGGCCCCCGGCCTCGAGATGGTCTACCTGATGGAGCGGGTCCCGCTGCGCTACCGCGACGGCACGCTGCCCCTCGGCGCAAGCGTCGCGGGGCCCAGCATGGAGATCGTCAGGGCTCATCCTGAGTACGTCGAAGCCGCCCACGCGGCGGGCCATGAGGTCCACGTGTGGGTGGCGAATGCCGCGACAGACATCGAGCTCTGCGCGGCCATAGGTGTCGACGCAGTCATCACCGACGACCCCGAAGGCGCGCTGAGACAGCTGACGGCGCGATCCACCCGCCTCAGGTAGGGCCGAGCTTCCCACGAGACAAGAGGACACATGAGCAGGAAGTCACGCACCGCGAAGCGGACCACCGCCGTCGAGGGTCAGGTCGCTCCGCGACAGCCCTGCCCGTGCGGTTCGGGCCGCCGCTACAAGGCGTGTCACGGCGGCTCCGACACCCCGACGCCGTACGTCGTGCGGAGCTTCGAGGGCCTTCCGGGAGAGTGCGACTGGGTCGCCATGCGCGAGTTCGTCCCGGCCGCCCTCGCCCCGGTGGCGCTTCGACCCGATGCGTATGACGGCGAGGCCAAGGGTCGGTCGGTGTCGGCCGCCACCTTGCTGCCGGGTCTGACGCCGGCCCTGACCCGTGACGACTCCCACATCTGGGTCGCAGTCCAGGTGACGCACCAGTCGGGTGACCCGAGCAGGGACGTCGCCGAGGCGTTGCGGCTGGCCTTGTCGAGCGCTCCCGGGGACAGCGTCGTGATGGGCTCGCTCCCGGGGCCCGGGCCCAGACTTCAGGACGTCGTCGATCCTGACAGCGACTTCGTCGTCGACGTCCTTGCCGGTTTCGACTTCTGGTTCGATGGCGTCGACGATGGTGACGGATCCAGGGCGGCGACCCTTGAGTCGCTCAACGCCTCCATCGACCCGACCAGCCGGCTCGAGTCCGTCCACGCGGCGTACTGGACCTCGGTCGGGACCAAGGAGCACCTGCGCTGGGTGCAGCCCCACGACGAGGAGCCGATGCTGACCGCGCTCGCTCGGCTGCACGCGGCTGGAGTCGACGACCTCGGTCCCGACACCCGGCTCGTCGGCTCGTTTCGCGCGCACGGGTTGCTCGTCCCGGTGTGGGATCTCCCCGTGGGTACGGGTGCGGCCGCGCTTGAGGAGCCGGCGGGGGCCTTCGCCGAGCGACTCGGGGAGGCCCTGGCGGTGACGGGGCCGCTCAGCGATGCTGAGCGCGCTGCCCGTAACGGCCTGGCGAACAGGCAGATCACCATCCGCTAGCGCCGCTAAGCCCAGGTGAGGCACGTCACCGGATTTTCTTCGGGCCAAGTCCACAGTTGGCTTGTGTGGCCCGGCTAAGTGGTTCTACACTCAACTAACACCCGGTCGTTGCTGTATCCCCCGTCAGTAACGGCCGGGTTCTCTATGCTCATCGCCCCGGGCACGTCAGAGCGGGTCCCGCGAGATCGGGCAGGACATGCACCGCGGACCGCCTCGTCCCGATCCGAGCTCCGAGCCCGAGACTGCCACCACGTCGATCCCCGCGTCGGCGAGCCGTTCGTTCGTCTCGACGTTGCGTTCGTAGGCGACAGCGACGCGCGGCGATAGCGCCAGTGTGTTGTTGCCGTCGTCCCACTGCTCGCGCTCGGCTGTGACGGGGTCGAGCCCGGTGAAGATCTGGCGCAGCGTGTCGATGCCCATGGCCTTGGCGGCGGCGACAAGGAACGGCTCGCTGTCGGCGACGGACAGCTCGAGCAGCGATTCTTCCTCGTGCGGCTCAGCGCAGGTGATGGCGTATGCCCGCAACGAGTCGGCGACGTTCGGGTACATCACCATGGCGTCGACATCGACCATGGTGCAGACGGTGTCGAGGTGCATGGTCGCGCGCTCCTGCGCGATGGGCACGGCCAGCACGGTGTGAGCCAGGTCGTTGGCGAAGGCTTGGCGAGCGAACCTCTCGACCCCAGCCGGCGTGGTGCGTTCACCGACGCCGACGGCGATGACACCCGGTGCGAGCAGCATCACGTCGCCACCCTCGACGTGCTCCCGCGCCCAGCCATGGATGCGTGAGGTGCCCTCGAAGCGAGGGTGGAACGTGTATATCAGCTCGGTCAGCTGTGTCTCGCGTGCCCGGGCCGGCATCGCCAGACTTGTCACGGCCACCATGTCGCGCACCCAGACCGACGAGTCCCGGGTGAAGAGCAGGTTGGGCAGCGGGTCGATGACGAAGTCGTGCGGGTCCAGGAGGCTGGTGACAAGACCGAAGCCGTCCCGAACCTCGTCGTTTCGCACGCCCGCGGTGATGGCTCCGGCCAGGCTGTGCGCGTCGAGCTCGCTCATCCACGTCCGCAGGTGTCGACGGAGCGTGTCGCCGAGACGCAGCGTGGCTGTCGCGTGGTCGATCGCGTGGTCGCGAGCCGCTGATGACGCCTCGAGGCTCTCGACCAACAACTCCATGAGGTAGAGCACCTCGACGTCACGGTCCCGGAGGGCGGCGGCGAACGCGTCGTGCTCGTCTTGCGCGCGGCTTACCCAGGGGATGCCGTCGAACAGCAGGCTGTCGTTGTTGCGTGGCGTCAGCCGTTTCAGCTCGGCACCGGGGCGATGGAGCAGCACCGTGCGGAGCTTGCCGACCTCACTGTCGGCTCCCGGACGAGCAGCCATGCCCGAAGCCTAGTGCCGTCTGTGCGCGGGTCGCAGGTCAACCCGTCGCGACCTGGACGACTCCGACGACGGCGAACACCAGGCAGACACCGGCGGCGATGTAGTGCAGCAGGGACAACCTCATGTAGCGCAGCAACACCCTCCCGCCCAGCACCGCAAGACCCGAGACGGTCAGCAGCGCAACCCACGCGCCGACGAAGATCGACACCGGAGAGCCGTACTTGGCCACCAGGTTCAGAGTGAGGATCTGAGAGAGGTCGCCCCACTCAGCGGCGAAGAGCACCACGAAGGACGTCGCGACCACGTCCCACCCCTGCTGCTCCGCGCCGGCCTTCCGGGCGAACTCCGCCTCTTGTTCCCGCTCCTGCGCGTCTGCACGCGGGGCCGCTCGGAACAAGATGATGGCGCCGACGAGGAACATCGCCGTACTGACGGCTTGCACAACCCAGTCGGGCAGGAATGACACGGCATGGCCGGCGGTCACGGCTACGAGGCACTGAACGCCGAAGGCCAGTCCTACCCCGATCCAGACCGCGAGCGGCCGGTAGCGCGTGGACAGCACAAGTGCGGCCACGAACGTCTTGTCGGGGAGCTCGACGGGGAAGATCAGGCCAAAGCTCAGCAGGACCAGATGCCAGTCCATCGATCTCCCGTCCGCGTCGACTGCGATCAGACCGGCCAAGTTTAAGGGCTCGCGGTCAGCGACCGCCCCACCAGCGAGAGCCGGCCGCGACCGCGGCGGCGAGCACGGCCTTCACCGGCCGGTCGAGCTCACGAGCGGCGGCCGCGACGTCTTCGAACTCCGGCTGGACGTTGACCACCCGGCCCTCTGTGAGGGCCACCTTGACGCGGACCCGCTGCCCGTCCACCTCGACCTCGCGCATCTCACGGTCGAGCGCGTGCTTACCGACGAGGGACTCGCGCAGCCCGATCGCAGAAGTCTCCGCGTAGATCACCGAGCGGACGGCGGCAGCTCGCTCGACCGGGAGCAGGGCCGACAAGGTGTATGCCGGTCTGCCTTTCTTCATCAGGATCGGCGTCAGCCAGGCGTCGGACGCGCCCGCCTCGAGCAGGCGCTGCATCACGGCCGGCCACAGCCTCGGGTCGAGGTCGTCGACGTTCGTCTCGTACACGAGAGCCGGGGACTGCGTCTTCTCGGGCGGCCTGCCGATGAGGATGCGGACGACGTTCGGATGTGAGGGGAAGTCCTTGTCTCCAGCACCCGTGCCGATGTTGTCGACGGTCATCATCGGCTGGGCTCCCCAGACTGAGACCCAGTGGCTGAGCAGGGCTGCGCCGGTGGGCGTGCAGAGCTCCGCTGCTGCCGTTCCGGCGTACGTCGGCACTCCCTGGAGCAGGATGGCAACCGCCGGCGGAGGGATGCTGAGCTCCCCATGGTCGGTCGAGACGCTGCCTGATCCGACCGCGACCGGGCTGCAGTGCACCTGTCCCAGCCCGAGTGACACGAAGCCGGCGCACACGCCGACGATGTCGGCGATCGCGTCGAGGGTCCCGACCTCGTGGAAGTGGACCTCGTCGACCGAGATGCCATGCACCGCAGCCTCCGCGGCGCCAAGGAGATTGAAGACGCTGATCGCATGATTGCTTATCTCAGAGCTGAGACGGGCGTCGGAGATGAGCTCGACGACATCGCCGAGACCGCGGTGGGTGGTGGACTCCTGAGCTGCGACCTGTGCCTTGATCGCCGACAGGGTGCCGCGTTGAACCCTGATGAGGGAGAGGGTCGTGGGCTCGGGCGCGACGGAGTGAATCGCGCGCCGTACGAGCTGCTCGTCAGCTCCTGCGTCGAGCAGTGCGCCGAGCAGCATGTCCCCGCTCGCGCCGGACGCGGCGTCGATCCAGGCGATCATGGCGGCCCCTCGGGCCGGGTCTCCCCGGTTGTCTCGTGCGGGGCGGCGTTGCGAGCCACCCGGGCGGCGAACACCCCGGCCCCGAAGCCGTTGTCGATGTTCACGACCGTGACGCCCGGCGCGCAGGAGTTCAGCATGGCGAGGAGCGCCGCGAGTCCGTTGAACGACGCCCCATAGCCGACGCTGGTGGGCACGGCGACGAGGGGAACACCGGTGAGCCCTCCGACGACCGAGGGCAGGGCCCCCTCCATTCCTGCCACGACGACGAGGCAGTCCGCTGTCACCAGCTCGTCGCGGACGGCCATGACCCGATGCAGCCCGGCCACTCCGACATCGTTGATGAGCCGGGCTTCCGTCCCGAAGACGCGAGCCGTCAGTCCAGCCTCGTGAGCGACCGTGGCGTCTGAGGTGCCCGCCGAGATGACGAGGACGAGGCCGCGTGGCTCAGGCAGTGGTCCGAGGGTTGCCGCATGGGCAGTCTCGTCGGTCACGACGTCAGGCAGCTCGCGGGCAAGCCGAGTCAACGCCTCCGGCGAGAGACGGGTTGCCAGCACGGCGCGGTCTGGATGTGACTCGTGCAGCGAGCGGAGCAGCGAGACGACGTGGTCGGGGCTCTTGCCTTCGCCGTACACGACCTCCGGATCGCCTGTTCGGCGAGCCCGGTCCAGGTCGAGGCGGGCGTAGTCGAGGTCGAGGCTGGGGACGGGCTGTTCCGACGAAGCACCGTTGTCCGCCCCAGGGGAGTCGCTCATGGAGGCGAATCTAGTGGAGGCTCCACCGGGCTCTGCCTACGCTGTCCCCATGCCCGGTGTCCCGCCTGCCCGTTACGCCTACCTCGGCCCGGAGGGCACGTTCACCGAGGAAGCCCTGCGGTCGATCCCCGCCGCCGCGAAGGCGGAGCTCCTGCCGTGCAGTTCGGTCAGTACGGCGCTCGACGCGGTGCGAGCGGGTGACGCCGACGGCGCGGTGGTGCCGATCGAGAGCTCCGTCGAGGGTGCGGTAGCCGTGACGCTAGACGAGCTGTCCAGTGGAGACCCGTTGATGATCACCCGGGAGATGCACGTGGACGTGCGGTTCTCGTTGCTGGCCAAGCCGGGGACCTCGCCGGACGACGTCCGCAAGGTCGCCACCCATCCACATGCGGCAGCGCAGTGCCGGCGTTGGATCGCCACCCACCTGCGCGATGCCGAGGTGGTGCTCGAGTCATCGACCGCTCACGCGGCGGCAGTCGTCGCGTTGGCGGACTCGCCGTACGACGCCTCGATCTCGGCCCCGATCGCCGCCCGTACCTACCGGTTGGCGACCCTGGCGACATCGGTCGCCGACCGGGCAGGCGCCGTGACTCGTTTTGTGCTGGTGTCTCGCCCAGGGGCCCCGCCGCCGCCGACCGGCGCCGACAAGACGTCGCTCGTCGCCTTCATCCACGACAATCATCCCGGAGCCCTGCTCGAGCTGCTGGAGCAGTTCGCCGCCCGCGGAGTCAACCTGACGAGGATCGAGTCTCGACCCACGGGTTCGGCGCTCGGCAAGTACTGCTTCTCGATCGACGCCGAAGGCCACGTCCACGCCGCCCGGATGGGGGAGGCGTTGATGGGTCTGCGTCGCACGTGTGCCGACGTGCGCTTCCTCGGGTCATACCCGCGCGCCGACGGCACGGTCACCGAGGTCAGCTCCGGCACGGCCGACTCTGACTTCGCCGATGCCACCGGGTGGGTGAAGCGGCTGCGCGAGGGCTGATCGACGAGACGAAGCGACTGTCACGCATCCGCGTCGCAGAGCAGGCTGCGGTTGCGGTGTTGGATTCGCGACCTTCGGGTCCTGTGCAGTGGTCAAACCGGGCACGTGGGGTCGTGCCATCCGCCTGTGCCTTCGTGCACCTGCCTGAGAGTCGAACCCATGTCCTTGCGTCCTTCCCGATCTCTTGCCTCTGCCGCGGTCCTGTCGTGTGTCGCGGCCCTCACTGTCGGAGCGCTCGTCCCGGCCACCACTGCCTCCGCGCAGCGCCCAGCCGTCGACAGTGACAGCCGAGCCGCGCAGCCGGCGCTCGACAGGACGACCGCGCTCGTCGAGCTGAGCAAGCAGCCCGTGCTGATCCGAGCCCGCGCCGCCAGCAAGACCGACGGCCGCGTCAACCTGACGAGCGCTGCCGCGAACCAGCAGCGCAAGGCGCTGTCGGACGAGCGGGCCGAGTTCCGTTCCTGGCTCAGGAGGAACGCTCCCGACGCCCGCATCATCGGCCACCACGACCTCGCGGGCAACGCGGTCACCGTGCGTCTTCGAGGGACCTGACTTGCCAAGCTCCGCAATGCTCCTCAGGCGCGGACGGTTCAGTACCAGCGTCTGTACCAGCCGCTGGGCCCTGAAGATCCCGATCTCACCCTCATCGACGCCCCTGAGGCGTGGGCTCAGGCCGCAGGTGGCGACGAGGACGCAGGCGCCTTCCCCGACAACAGCCGCGTCAAGGTCGGAGTTGTCGACACCGGCATCGACATCGACCACCCCTGCTTCAGTGGGGCAGGCTTCCCTCAGACGAAGCAGCTGGGCGACACCCGCTTCACCAACAACAAGGTCATCGTCGCCAAGGTGTACAACAACAAGGCGCGGGCCAACGGCTACACGGCCGAGGCGATCGCCGACCACGGCACGCACGTGCCAGGCACAGTTGCGTGCAACCTGCACACGCCGGCGGTCGTCGACGGCGTCGACATCCCCTATGACCCCTCCGGCGTGGCTCCGGCAGCTCAGCTGGGCAACTACAACGTGTTCCCGGGTGAGGTCGGCAACGCCCGCTCGGAGGACATCCTGGATGCCCTCGAGGCAGGGTACGCCGACGGCATGGACGTCATGAACATGAGCCTGGGTGGCGCCGCCAGCGGCAAGCAGGACCTGCTCACCCACGCGGTCGACAACCTCGACCGCGCAGGCATGGTCGTTGCCATCTCGGCCGGCAACAATGGCCCAGGTCACTACACGGTCGGCTCACCAGGATCCGCCGAGCGCGCATTGACCTCCGGTGCGAGCACCGTCGGCCACTTCGTCGGTGCACCGGTGACGGTTGCCGGCAACTCCTACGGAGCCGCCTCCGGCGACTTCGCCACCGTTGACGAGGATCTCACTCGGCCGCTCGCGGTGGTGCAGGGGCCGATCAACGGACTCGCCGAGGCGTGCTCGCCCTTGCCCGCCGGATCGCTGAGCGGCAAGATCGCGCTCATCTCCCGAGGTTCGTGCTCGTTCTCAACGAAGATCCGGAACGCGCAGAGCGCAGGCGCTGTGGCCGTGCTGGTCCAGAACAACGCTGCCGGCGACCCGGTGGCAATGGCCAGCGACGGCACGGCGAACCAGCCGACGGT
Organism: Propionibacteriales bacterium; assembly: GCA_013821195.1. GTDB lineage: Bacteria > Actinomycetota > Actinomycetes > Propionibacteriales > Nocardioidaceae > JACDHG01. The sequence goes on along the minus strand of JACDHG010000005.1, from coordinate 20,785 downwards.
CCCGGCGTACATGGTGGGGCTGAAAGAAGGCAAGGCGATGCAGGCCTTCAACGGCCGGGCGACGACATCGTCGGTGCTGGTCAGGTCGACCTCGACTCGGCCGTGCTGGCCAAGGTCGGTGTCGGTCCGGTCAGCACGTCGTTCGGTGCGGTCCCGAGTGGCAGCGGTCAGACGCTCACGAAGTCCGTGAGCCTGAGCAGCCTCACCGGTACGCAGCAGTCGTTGAGGGTGTCGTTGGACGACCCGGCCGACGCTGCGGACTTCCGCGCGCCTGCGACAACCGTCACGATCCCGGCGACGGGGACGACACAGATCTCGGTGTCGGTCGTCCTCCCCAAGGGCGCGTCGGCGGGCGACTACCAGGCGGACCTCAACCTCTCCACAGGTGCAGTTGAGGTGGCGCACAGCGTGCTCTACGTGCACATCAAGTAGCACGAAACCACGTTGCCCTCGTTGCAGTCGAGTGACCGCGGCGAGGGCATCGTCATGTCAAGGCATTGCGGGTCGGAGCGACCGCAGTGCGTCAGTCGGTGGCGCGGGCGAATCCGATGGCCTCTTCCTCCTCGGGCGAGAGCTGCTGGTTGGCCGTCCATCCCGCGACGTTCTTCGCATATGTGCGTGCGTCGCTGCGCCCGTGGATGGAGGAGAGGACTACCCCGTCGCCGCTGTCGTCGAGCAGTGCCATCGACCAGGAGAGGTGACCGCCCATGTCGCCGAAGGCGTCATAACGCACCACCGCGAGATGGCGAAGTGCGCTGCTGACATCGGCGCTCAACCTCTCGATTGCGCTGGTTACCTCGTCGCTCGACAACGGCGCGGACTTTCGTGCCCGTGGCGTCATCGAGCGGCGAGCAGGCTTGCGCGGAACGTTTCGGCGCCGGCCTGCGCGTGCGTATGCCGCCAGCGCCACCAGCAACGCCAAGACCGAGACGACGAGCGCCACCAGCGTCATCGCGCTCAGCGTCTGTGAGTCCCAGTTCATGGCGCGAGCCTAGTGCCCTGAGTCGGAGAGACCTTCACGCTGGCCGCGCCCGAGCGTCAGCGGGGGACGCGGACGAGGAGGCGGCCGGGCTCGATCTCGGCCCGGATCTCCGTCCCGGCGCCGACCGTGTCACCGTCGAGCTGGCGCGGCGTACTGGTCGCGGCCGTGATGACCACCGACTTGCCGGTGAAGCGGTCGAGGCGGTCGTCGGTTCGGCGGTGTCGTGTCAGCACCCGGATCGCGAGTCCCACCCAGCCGAATGACCGCCGTGGTGCGATCACGACGACGTCCAGGACGCCGTCGTCGATGAGTGCGTCCGGGAGCAGCGGTATCCCCGCCTGCAGGCTCCCGACGTTTCCGATCACCACGGTCCGCGCCCGTCGGCGTACCGGAGTCGCACCGTCGACGCTGATATCTACCCGGACGGCCGGGTAGCGCAGCTGTCTCGCAGCTGCCACGACGTAGGCCGGCCAGCCGATCCGAGCCTTGAGCGCTTCCTGAGCACCGTCCATGATCGCGGCGTCGAGCCCCAGACCTGCCATCACCACGAAGCGGGTGGGTGCAAGCTCGTCGCCCTCGATCCGGACGATGTCGATTGCCCGGTCCTGGCCGTACAGGACCGTCTCGACCGCGAGGTCGTGGACAAGCGGCACGGCGAGGTTGCGCGCGAGCAGGTTGCCCGTTCCGGCTGGTATGACGCCCACCGGAACGCCGGTGCCGGCCATCTCGCCGCAGACGACGCGCACAGTGCCATCGCCACCGGCCGCGACCACCATGTCGGCTCCGGCCGCGACGGCGGCGCGTGCCATCGACGCACCGGCGTCATCGACGGTTGTCTCGAACCACAGGGGCTCGTCCCACCCAGCCGCCTGCACGGCGGCGTTGACCCTCACCTTGAACCGGTCCGCGTCGATCTTGATCGGGTTGAGGATGACCGCCAACCTCTTGCGGCCCTCTGGCATCGACGACAACGGTCTGTCCACCGTGGTGTCGCGGTCGGTGCTCACGGTGCCGAAGACGGCGGACGTGACGAAGACGAGCAGACCGCCGACGAGCCACCCCGCGACCACGTCGCTGGGATGGTGGGCACCCACGAACACGCGATCGACACCGACGAGAACCGCGATGGCCAGCCATCCGATGATGAGCAGCAGTCGCAGGCGTGGGCGCGTGACCCGCTGCATCGTCAAGATGATGAGCACTCCTGCCGCGGCAGCGATCTGGCTGGCGTGGCCAGACGGAAAGGACAAGCCGTCGATCTGGGTGCTGACGGCGGGCCGAGGGCGGTTCACCAGATGCTTCATCGTCGACCACGCAGTGAGGGTGATGAGGACGACCGCGGCAAGCCAGGCGCCGGTGAGTGGCTGTCGGCGGAGAACGAGCACGAGTGCGAAGGCGAGCATGACCACGCCTACGTAGCGGGGCCGGGACAGCTCCGCCACGACGGAGAAGAAGTGTCCCCAGCCAGTGCCGTCGACGGCGCGGGTCGCCGATGTCACTGCGTCCTGATCGAGCGTCATCAGGGGCTCGAACCTGATGGCGACCAGGAACGTCAGCAGGAGCAGCGGCGCGGCGATGAGCGCAGCGATGGTCGCTGCTCGTCGCTCGGCGGAGGAGTCTGTCACGGGTCTCTCGGGTCACAGGTCAGGGTGATCGGACCGACGCGCGCGCCAGTCTTCAGCGAGCCCCTCCGGCCCGGGGACGACGGACAGTATGCCGTCAGGCCGCCCGAGATCGCCCCCCGGGACGACGTTCTCTGCAGCGGGACGGCTTCGTTGGCGATTTGGCTGTCGCAGCATTCGACGCTCACTATGAACTCCTGCTGGGCATACCAGGGCCGCGACCCGCCGCTTGAACCCACTCCTGCATAAGGGTATAATCAAACGTATGTTCGAGCGCGCGAGGTACGACGCAAATGAGGTAGAGCTTGACCCTCGCGACGTTCCACCTGCGCCTCGGACCACGCTCGCGGCGCGGGAGCTGCCCCGGCTGGGGGCAGTCCTCGACGCCCGCCCCGACGCTCTCGAGCCGACCGACCAGCTCGAGCTCGCCCACCAGCTGACCTCCTGTGCGGCGACCCTTGACTGGATGCGCTGCAAGGCCGTGTCAGGGTTCGCGCTACGGGAGCGCTCGAACCCGATGGTGATGCGAGCGCTCGACCTCCGCGGCGGCATCAACATGGTGCCGCTCGGTGGCGTCGACACCCCCGACGTTCCCGAGTCGGTGCTGCCCGAGATCGCGTTGGCTGTCGGCTGCAGCGAGCACGCCGCCCGCGACCTCGTCGCCGTCGGCCTTGACCTGAGGTTCCGGCTCCCGCAGACAAGCAACGACTTCGGCGGCGGCCGCATCACCTACGCCCACGCCAAAGTGATCTCCGAGACGACCCGAGAGCTGTCGGTGGACCGGGTCGACAAGCTTGACACCCGACTGGCCGAAGCAGCCCAGACCCGCACTCCACCGCGGCTCCGCATCCTCGCTCGCGGACTCGTCGCCAAAGCCGACCCCGCCGCCATGGCCCGACGCCATCAGCGCGAGTACGACGCCAGATCCACGGCCATGTTCCCCAACGGTGACGGCATCGGCGCCTTCTGCGTCAACCACGACCTCACCACCATGTGCGTCATCGACGACCACCTCTCCGCGTGGGCCCTCCACCGCCGTCACCTCGACCCCACCACCAGCTACGCAGCCCACAAAGCAGACGCGGCCGCCCACCTGCTGCTCGGCCAGCATCCCCTCACCGGCCGACGCCTTATCGGCATCAACGAGCCGGCACCAACTCCCGTCACGGCCACCGTCACCACCGCGGTCACCACCACCGGGTCCTCCGCCTCAGCTCCGCTGCCGGCCGCGCCAGCCGATCGCGAGACCTCGCCGCACGAGTTCTCAGCTGAGGAGGTGGGGCCCGCGTGGCCCGCACCCGGATCAGACTTCGAGTCTCAGTACGCCCAATGGCCGACGATCCCCACGGTCGCCGACCCGACCTGCTTCCTGCCAGCCCGCACCGAGCTCCGCGTCCACATCAGCGCGGACACCCTGCTCGGCATCGACGACGAGACCTGCGAGCTCGAAGGCTCGGGGCCACTCACTGCCGCCCAAGCCCGGCACCTCGCACTCCAGTCAGCGAGCACTACCCTGCGACGCCTCTTCACCGACCCCGCCGACGACTCCGTCCTTTTCCTCGACGCCCACGCGTACCGCTTCAGGCGCCGGCAGACCGAGACCATCAACACCCTCCACCCCGTCTCCTGCTTCCCCGGCGCCACCACCCCTGCCGCGAGGTGCGACACCGACCACCGCAACCCGTACCGTTTCGCGACATGCCAAGCTCCCAGCCCTCCGGGCAAGCCAATCGTGGCCGACGCGCACGACCCACCTGGCCAGACCGTCGTTGGCAACGGCCAGCCACTCGGACGCCGACATCATCGCATCCGCACCCACCTCGGCTGGACCGCCGTCGCCGACACCCAGGACCCTCACAGCATCGCCTGGACGAGCCCCCACGGCCGCACCTACATCGTCCACGACCACGAAGGCGCCTGACCTCCCCGTCGGCGAGTATCGCAAGCGTATGGGTGTCAGCGGTGAAACTGGGTCGGGGCGCTGCCCTCCGCTCGATACGCTTGGCGCTGTGATCGACCTTCGCATCCTCCGCAACCAACCTGAGCTCGCCCGACAAGCCCAACGGCGCCGGGGTGAGTCGCCGGAGCTCGTCGACGAGATCTTGGCGCAGGACGAGGCACGGCGTACGACGATCGCCCACTTCGAGAAGCTGCGCGCCGAGCAGAAGGCGATGGGCAAAGAGGTGGCAACGGCGCACGGGGACGACAAGGCTCAGCTCCTCGCCACGACCAGGGAGTTGTCCACCCAGGTCAAGGAGGCCGAAGTCGCGCAGATCAGGGCCGAACAGGCATTGGCCGCAGCAATGACCCGACTGCCCAATCTCGCCGCCCCTGAGGCACCGGCCGGCGGAGAGGACGACTACGTCGTGCTCGAGCACGTCGGGGAGCCCCGCGACTTCGCTGCCGAGGGGTTCGATCCGCTCGACCACGTGGAGCTCGGCAAGCGTCTGGGAGCCATCGACATCGAGCGGGGCGCGAAGGTGTCGGGCGCTCGCTTCTATTACCTGACCGGTGTCGGGGCGGACCTCGAGCTCGCCCTGGTCAACATGGCGATGGACCAGGCTCGTGGCGCCGGGTTCACCACGATGATCGCCCCCTCGTTGGTCCGGCCGCGCGCGATGGAGGGCACTGGCTTCCTCGGTCAGGCGGCGGGGGACGTCTACCACCTGCCAGCCGACGACTACTACCTCGTCGGCACGTCGGAGGTGGCACTCGCGGCCTACCACAGCGACGAGATCCTGGACGCCGACTCTTTGCCTCGTCGCTACGTCGCGTTCAGCCCCTGCTATCGAAGAGAGGCAGGCTCCTATGGGAAGGACACCCGGGGTATCTGGCGGGTGCACTGGTTCGACAAGGTGGAGATGTTCACATACACGACGCTCGAGGACTCCTACGCGGAGCATGAGCGGATGCTCTCGTGGGAGAAGGAGTGGCTCGACTCCCTTGAGCTTGCCTACCGGGTGATCGACACCGCAGCCGGTGACCTGGGGCTGTCCGCGGCACGCAAGTTCGACTGTGAAGCGTGGATTCCGACCCGGGGCGGTTACGGCGAGCTGACGTCGACGTCGAACTGCACCGAGTTCCAGACCCGCAGGCTCAACATCCGCGGCCGGTTTGCCGACGGGGTCAAGCCCTTGGCCACGCTCAACGGCACGCTTGTGGCGATCCCCCGCACGATCGTCGCGATCCTCGAGACCCATCAAATGGCCGACGGGTCGGTGCGAGTGCCTGAGGCGCTCCAGCCTTACTTGCAAGGGCGTACGTCGTTGGACCCCATCCGGTGACCAGGAAAGCACGGGAGTGACTCCACGCCTGCTCGCGCTCGACATCGACGGAACTCTCGTCGACGCATCCGATCGCATCACGCCTTCCGTCACTGCCGCAGTGCGGCGTGCTCGCGACCTGGGGGTCCATGTCGTCCTGGCCACCGGACGCTCGACGTTCGGGATCGAGCCCATCATCGCGCTGCTCGAGCTCGAAGGAGGTCACGCCGTCGCGAGCAACGGCGCGGTGACCTTCACCTACTTCCCCGTCGAGATCACGTCTGCCACGACGTTCGATGCGGCACCGGCGGTCCGCACGGTGCTCGCAGCGGTCCCAGAGGCGTTGGTGGCCGTCGAGGTGGTCGGCCGCGGGTACCGATCCAATGCGCCATTCCCCCAAGGAGAGATCACCGGAGAGATGTGGATCGAAGATGTCGACGAGCTCATCAGCGAGCCGGTCACCCGCGTCATCATCCGCGACCCCTCGTCCTCAGCCGAGGATTTCCTGGAGCTCGCACCCGACCTCGGGCTGCATGGGATCAACTACTTCGTCGGCTACACCGCGTGGCTCGACCTCGCGCCCGAAGGCGTGTCGAAGGCGTCCGCCCTGTCAAAGGTCGCCGCAGAGCTTGGAGTCGTGGCGGCCGAAGTGCTGGCCATCGGCGACGGACGAAACGATCTGGAGATGCTCGCCTGGGCTGGCCGTGGGGTCGCGATGGGACAAGCGCCAGATGAGGTGAAGGCTGCAGCAGATGCGGTGACGGGCACGTGGGCCGAGGATGGTGTCGCTCACGAGCTGGGCCGATGGCTATGACCACATAAGGCAGTCGCCGAATCGGAATCGCCGGAACCGGGGAACCGCCCCTCTCGTCACATTGGTCGACACGCATGCAGAGCAGATCGAATCGCTGCACTTCTGCGATATCAGACGAGAGGGACTGGCACAATGATGACCACAGCGATCGGCTGGCAGTCACGCACCGACACTGCGGAAGGCACCCACAAGGCCTCTCCCGCGAAGACAATGACGGGGGTCATTGACATGAGTTCCGGTCCAGCCTCGGATCCCGCCGCGTCCGGAGACGGTCTGCTCGGTGCGACGCCTTGCGCTACCGACATCGACCTGTACCTGCATCCGCTGCTCGACGAGCCGCCGGTGCGGTCGACCGTCGCCAAGCAGACGTGGCAGGAGTACGAAGACCTCGTCGCCCGGGCGCGGATCGCCTGCTCGGGATGTCCGCTGCTCGCGGACTGTCTTTACAAGGCCGTCGCGCAGACCGATGTCTCCGGATTCGTCGGCTGCACCACACCCAAAGAGCGCTCTCGGATTCGCAAGCTGCTCGCGATTCACATCGAGACCGAGGACTTCGACTCCTTCGCCGGAGCCCGCTCGCAGCGAGTCGGGTGGATCGTCGGACTCCCGCAAAGCCAGCGGCCTCCCCACGATGGATGAGGTCTTCGAAGCATTCGAGCAGGTGGTCGAGAGCAACCGTGCCCGGTCACGGGTCTGCTGAGTCCAGCACCCGGCAGTCAGGCCAGGTCACAGCGCGAGCGGTTGGTTGGGCCGCCCGGTCAGGCCGGCGGGAGACTGACGTCGAAAACCGCATCCCCGGTCGGCTTAGGTGAGCCACCCGCGGGCTCGATGGTGACGGCGATGCTGTCGGCGTCGAAGGCCGCGTCGCTCAACTCGACGACCGCGTCGGAGTCGTCGGACGTGAAGATGCCGGCAGGGGCCGGATCGCCCTTGACGGTCCAGGCCTCGTAGACCTTGCCCTCGGGTAGCTTCGGCAAACCTGTGGCCACCAGCACCGCCATCTGACGTTCCTCTGACATCACTACTGCGCCGGAGTCGTCCGAGGAGATGAACCGGCCGGACACGGTCTGTACGTCGGCCGCCGTGAGAAGGCTCGCCAGCTTCGCCGTCTGTACGTCGGCCGCCGTGAGAAGGCTCGCCAGCTTCGCCGTCTGTACGTCGGCCGCCGTGAGAAGGCTCGCCAGCTTCGCCCGTTGGCTCAACGCAACGTCCGCGGCCTGCTGGGAATCGCTGGCGTCCTGACCCAGCTGCACCGCCCAGCCCCCGAAGCCGACGGCGGCCACGACGGCGGCAGCCGCGAGCAGGGAAGTCGCGCGGTTGCGTCGCGATGACCGGTCGGCCGCGACAGTCTCAGAGCGGGGCAGCGCAGTGACGGTGGCGATCTGCTCTTGCGGTGTGTGTGCAATCGAGGCCAGCACGGACCCGCGCAGACGTGCCGGGGGGTTGACTGCCACGGTGGTTGACAGGGCCGACGCGATGGCGCGGGCGTCCATGACCTCCTCGGCGCACGCGCTGCACTCGATGAGGTGGCGCTCGAAGTCCTGTGCCTCCGAAGCCGTGAGGGCTCCGACGACAGACGCGTAAGCGTTGGAGTGGGTCTCAGTCATGATGCCGCCTCTCCTAGCTGCTTGCGTAGTCGTTGCATGGCGTCGCGAATTCGGGTCTTGACGGTGCCGAGTGGCACCTGGAGGTGCTCAGCCACCTCGCGCTGTGTCTTGCCCTGGAAGTAGGCAAGCTCCACCGCGGTGCGCTGTCCCTCAGGGAGCTGGGCCAGGGCGCGGCGAACGCGACGTCCCTCGTCGGTGGCCACGACGAGCTCGGCCGGGTCCGCTGCGACGTTGTCGGACTGGAACTCGAAGTGGCGGTGCTCGCGTTGGGTGCGCCGTTCGGCGGATCTGACCCGGTCGACGGCGCGCCGGTGGGCCATCGTGTTCAACCAGGCGGACACCGACCCTTGGGTCGAGTCGAATCTCTTCGCAAGTCGCCAGGCTTCGACGTAGACCTCCTGGGTGACTTCCTCGGCCTGCGAGTGGTCACGCAGCACGTGGAGCACGATCCCGAAGACGTTGCGTGACGTGGCGTCGTACAGCTGGGCGTATGCCTGCTCGTCTCCGTGGCTCGCTGCGGCCATGAGCGGGGCAAGCTCATGGACGGAGATCGGGGCGGACACGCTCACAACTGTGCCACGTCTTGTCGGCCGCGAAGACACAAGCCGAAGCGTCGGCGGTTGGAGCGCCACCGCGCACTCGGTCACGGAGTCGCCGCCCAGACCTTCACGGCGCCGACGGTCGCGTCGATGACGCGGCCCCCGGCAACCGTGATGGACGTGGGTGACTCACCGGCAATAACCGATACAGCGTGCGACGTGCTTCCCCCAGTTGCAGCGGAGAGGAGGCCGGCTGCGGCATCGAAGGAGTTGCGAGCCCGTCGCGTGGTGGTCACACAAGTGATTCGGCGCCCTGGCCGGATTGGATTGGTCTGCGAGGCGGCTCGGTGCGCGCAGGATACGCGGGCTGACGAGCCGCGGCCTCGCTTGCCCCGACCGAGGTCGGTGTCTCAGAGGTACATGCCCCCGCTGTGCTCGCTCTCGTCAACGCGTGCACCGGGTACGCCGGGCTGGCCTGGCTTCCCCGGGGTCGGCATGGATCCGGGCGGCAACGCTCGACGCATCTGCTCGAGCTGCGCCTGGGCCGACATCTGCTGGGCGTATATCGCGGTCTGGATCCCGTGGAAGAGGCCCTCGAGCCAACCCACGAGCTGAGCCTGCGCGATCCGCAGCTCGGACTCGCTCGGTGTCTGCTCCGTGAAGGGAAGGGTCAACCGCTCCAGCTCCTCGACCAGCTCGGGCGCGAGACCCTGCTCGAGCTCTTTGATCGACGCCTGGTGGATCTCTCGTAACCGGGACCGGCTCGCCTCGTCGAGGGGTGCCGACTTCACCTCGTCGAGCAGCTGGCGGATCATGCTCCCGATTCGCATCACCTTGGCGGGGTGCTCGACGAGGTCCGTGACGGAACGGGCCGCGCTGTCCTCGTCTGCTCCTCCGGCGACCCCCATGCCGCTTGGACTCACGATCACCACGTGGGGCTCGCCGGTCGGTTGGTCGTCGGAGCTCTTCTCGTCGGGCATGCGATTCAGCCTACGTGGTGAGGACGACCTTGCCGACATGGCTGCCGGCCTCGACCAGCTCGTGCGCGGCGCGGATGTCGTCGAGCGGAATCGTCTCGTGGATGACCGGCATCACCAGACCTTCTCGGATGAGAGGCCACACGTGCTCCTCGACGCCGGCGACGATGGCGGCCTTGTCCGCGAGGGGCCTCGACCGCAGACCGGTGGCGATCACGGCGCCGCGCTTGCCGAGCAGTGTGCGCAGGTCGAGCTCGCCCGTGGCACCGCCCTGCAACCCGATGACGACGAGCCTGCCCTCGGTCGCCAGAGCATCCACGTTGCGTCGCAGGTAGGCCGCCCCCATGTTGTCGAGGATGACGTCTGCCCCTCCTGGGTCGAGCCGGCGTACCTCCTCGACGAAGTCCTGCTCGCGGTAGTCGATCGCTAGGTCTGCACCGAGCTGCTGGCAGCGGGCGGCCTTCGCGGGGGAGCCGACGGTCGTGGCGACCCGGGCTCCGAGGACGTGGGCGAGCTGGATCGCCATCGTGCCGATGCCACCGCCGCCGCCGTGGACGAGCACGACCTCCCCGGGCTGCAGCGCAGCCACCATGAAGACGTTCGACCAGACCGTGCACACGACCTCGGGCAGCGCGGCCGCCTGAACCAGGTCGAGGTTGTCCGGCGCGGGCAGCACCTGGCCTGCGGGGACCGCCACCTTGTCGGCGTACCCACCTCCCACCAGCAGCGCACAGACGCGGTCGCCGACCTGCCAGCGCTCGACGTCGTCCCCGATGGACTCGATGGTGCCGGAGCACTCGAGGCCGAGCACCTCCGACTCTCCCGGCGGTGGTGGATAGAAGCCCTTGCGCTGCTGGATGTCAGCCCGGTTGACCGCAGAAGCCGTCACCGAGATCACGACCTGCCCGGGTCGAGCCACCGGGTCTGGAAGCTCCCGGACCTCCAGCACCTCGGGTCCACCGGCGCCACGACACATCACTACACGCATGCCCTCACCGTAGGCGATGACGGGACAACGGCCAGCCGGCGCTCGCGGCCGGCTGAGGTCCAGGGTCAGGCGTTGTCGAGGATCGCGGCGAGCCGGCTGGGTATCAGACGTCAGCCTGGTTGGCGGCCAGGTCGAGGGCGATGTCGATGCAGTCGGCGATGTCGTCGACCGACCCTCCCCGCATCCCGGCGGCGTACCCGACGAGGAACGTCGTCAGCGGGGCTGCCGGGCGCTCGACCTGGTGGGCAGCGTCGCGGGCCAGGTCGAGGATGGGATCGACGTCGACCTCGAGGTCGAGCCCCAGCGCGTCGCTGAGCTGTTGCGACCAGCTCGACAGGCTCATGCTTCCTCCAGGAGTTCTCGCGACCGGGCGACGTCGTCCCACGTGTCGCAGTCAAGACTCATCCCAGCGTCTGCCTCGCACTCGAGAAGCGTCAAGCCCTTTGTCAAAGCGCGCATCGACACGCCGTTGACCGCACCGAGGGCGCGCGCAGACCGGCGCAGGCTCTCGGTGCGGTAGATGGCGGCGAGGAGCTGGCGATGTCCGTCCCTGTCGACGTACGTCGCCCCGTCCAGGGCGGTGGGGAGCTCACTCGCGTCGACGGCGGCCATCAGCCGCCGCAGATGGGCAGCCGTGACGAATGGCATGTCGCAGGCCAGGACGACCACAAGAGGCTCCACGACCTCGGCCAGCCCTGCCACCACGGCCGCTGCCGGACCACCACCGACCGGCCGCTCGCTGACGCTGACGACGGCGGCCGGCAGCGCTCGGTCCGGCCCGACGACGACCACGCGCTCGGCGTCCGCCACCGCGGCAAGCGCTCGCTCCAACAGCGTCCGAGCGCCCACGGTGATGCTCGCCTTGTCCGCACCGCCGAGCCGCCTACCGCGGCCACCAGCGACGACGATCGCGTCCACGCGCACCATGCCCCGATCCTCGCACTGGCAGACTGTGAGCGTGCGCACCGCCTTGATCCAGCTCTCCGCCACCACCGACGTCGAGGGAAACATGGAGGCGATCACCCGGCTCGTGGGCGAGGCGGCGGGGGCCGGCGCAGGCCTCGTCGTGCTGCCCGAGGCCGCGATGCACGACTTCGGAGCAGCCGACGTCGAGCTCGGGCCGGTCGCCCAGCCCCGGGACGGCGTCTTCGGCCAGTTCCTGGCGGCGCAGGCGCGTCAGCACTCGATCACTCTCGTGGCAGGGATGTTCGAGCGGTCCGAGGACCCTGGCCGCCCGTACAACACGCTCCTCGTCGCCAGCCACGACCTCGGGGTGACACATCACTACCGCAAGGCGCATCTCTACGACTCCTTCGGCTACCGGGAGTCCGACCGGCTCACGCCGGGCGAGCCACGGCCGGTCCTCGTGCCGCTCGGAGACCTGACGCTGGGGTTGATGACCTGCTACGACCTGCGGTTCCCCGAGTTCAGCCGTGCCCTCGTCGACGCCGGCGCCGACGTCCTCGTCGTACCGGCTGCGTGGGTGCGGGGTCCGCTCAAGGAGGACCACTGGGCCGTGCTGCTGCGCGCTCGCGCGATCGAGAACACTGCCTATGTGCTTGGAGCCGCTCAGACGGGGCCGGCGTACGTCGGCTGCAGTGCGGTCATCGACCCGTTCGGGGTGATCGTGGCGTCGGCTGGCGATGAGGAGGCGGTCGTCGTCGCCGACATCGTGCCCGGACGAATCGCCGACGTACGGCGTCGCAACCCCTCACTCGCGAACCGTCGGCTGAGCCGCGTGAGATGACGCGGATCGCCCCCACCGCTCCCGCAGCCTCCGTGACACGCCACCGGCCGAAGACCCTAAGCGCTGTTCTCGTACTGCTAGTCGTCGGATGGCTGACTGCCGTCGGCGTCGCGGCCGGCGGCGTCGTCGGGGACAGTGCCTGGGGGAGCCAGCCGGTGATCGTGTCGCGCACCGCAGCCGCCGTCGCGACCTGGGTCGTGCTTGTCTTGTTGGCCCGTCGCTGCGGGGGTCGGACTCTGCTCATCGCGGCCTTCGCTGCGTTCCTGCTGGCCCTTGTCACGGTGTTCCCGGAGGCCTGGGCGCTGGCCGGGGCAGCGGTCACGACTGCGAGCGCCCACGCCGTGCTCGCCGTCCTGGTCACCCGGCCTGCCGGGGTGCTGCGCTCACTCGGCGAGCTCGTCCTCAGCGCGACCGTCGGGGTCGGTGGAGCGTTCGTCGTCACGGCGTACGACGTGACCTTGCGGCCCTTCGGGTTCCGGCTGATCGTGCTCATGCTTGTCCTCGCCGTCGCCCTGGCGGTGGCTCGTCGGCTGGGACAGGGAGTCGGCAGTCTGGGCAGGCCAGGGATCATCCTCGGCGGGGCCGTGCTCCTCGTCGTGTCGGTTGCGTACGCCCAGGCCATCCGACAGTGGGGATCACCGGAGCTTGTCGCGGGCGTTGTCGACAGCTTGGCGTGGGTCGAGCACCGGGTCGGTGCTGTGCCCCGCCCGATCGAAGCGCTCGTCGGCTTTCCTGCCCTGGTGTGGGGTGTGGTGATCCGGACCCGCCGTCGACAGGGCTGGTGGATGTGTGCGTTCGGCGCTCTGGGAGCCGCCGGGATCGCCACGTCGCTCGTGCAACCACGTGTCGAGGTCTCGGAAGCGCTGTTGGCGGCCGGCTACAACGTGGTCATCGGAGCCGCTCTTGGCCTGCTCATCGTTGCGCTCGACCGACTGATCGCTGGTTCGGGTGGGCGGCGCGTCAGGTCGCGGGGGCACGAGGGTGCGCGGCGGTCGGAGCCGGGGCGTCTGCAACCACTGCTCTGAGGCCGGTGCGGCAACATCCGCCCGGAGCTCTTCTTTGGGGTGGTGTCGCCCGCGTTGGCTCGTGCGGACGGACTTTGAAACAATCACCACGGCGGTCGTGTTTCGATCGTCCAGGAGGGGTGCCGGAGCGGCCTATCGGAACCGCCTTGAAAGCGGTCGCTGGCAGTGATGTCAGCCGCGGGTTCAAATCCCGCCTCCTCCGCTGTGTAGCAGGCGGCGTCGCAGCGCTGCTGTGACCTTCACCAAGACAGGGACAGGCAGGGATGGCGGCTTCCGGCGACGACACCACGCAGTACCGATGGCCGCGGCCCTTGATGCTGCGCTTTACCGGCGTCGTGACTGCCGCACTGGGCACCCTGTGGATCGTCGGGGTCGTCTTCGACGTCTGGGTTGTCAGCGGTCTCGGTGCGACCGTGTACGTCGTCGCGTTGTCGGCCACTGCGCTGGTCTTGATTGTTGCGCTGGTCTTGCTGGGTCGCCCCCCGCTCGTGATCGAGATGGCGCCAGACCGATACCGGCTGCATCACCTGCGCGGCGGCGGAGTCGCGACCGCGCAGTGGCGTGACGTTGAGTCGGCGCAGACGCAGTCGTCCTCCAACGGGCCGCTGATCGTCATCCAGCTCAAGGACGGCCGGCGATCGCTCCTGCCGCTGACCCTGCTGGGAGCGCGTGCCGTCGAGGCAGAGCGAGAGATCCACGACCGGCTCAGCACCGGGCACGGCTATCGACCGTTGGACACCTGACCGTCGGCCGACCGTCGGCCTAGCGTCGGCAGAGCAGGATGACAGGTCAGGTCGGTTGGAGTCGGCTCGGTCCTGGCCGGTACTCTGTGGCGTCGTCGGCTGAGACCGGTCACGGGCGCGATGCCGTGGCTGTCGCTTGACGCCGAGCGCGACATGGAGGTGTCGCATAGTGGCCTAGTGCGCCCGCCTGCTAAGCGGGTTGAGGTTAATCCCTCTCGCGGGTTCAAATCCCGCCACCTCCGCCGTGCTTCTCGGGACGCGCCTCGCCCGCGTCCCGCCTGGCGACTTGCGAGTAGCGTTCTCTCGTATGACGGGGCGGCGGGTTGTGACGCTCGGTGTACTAGCGGGGTTGCTGCTGGCTGCCTGCACGTCTGCACCCGAGGAGCCGCAACCGGCTGCAGAGCCGCGCCCGACAACCACCTCGGTCAAGCAGCGGACACCGACCCCGCCGGCGACGACCGCGCCACGGCATACCCAACCGCTCGTGATCGCTGTCCACCGCACGCGGGGCGACCTCGACGCCAGCCTGGCGCTGGCGCGCCGCGTCGTACGAGGCGATCAGGTCACGTGGTCGTCCCTCGGCGCGGGCCCCGGCTCGATCGACGTACGGCGGGGGAGCGCAACGGTGGCTGCTGCGACCCGAGACGCGGATGTGATGGCCGTTGTGCCGGCATCAGCGGTCACACCACTCGTGCGGGTCGTGTCTGTCGACGGGGTCGACCCGTTGCGCCGGCCTCGGCGCTACCCGCTGCAGACGAGGGCGAGCGAGCCACTGCCGCGTGTCGTCGAGGTGACGGTGGTCGGCGACATCATGCTCGGTCGCCGAGTGGCGTCGGCACCCACCTCGCGGCAGGATCCGGCAGCGCCGCTGCGCCCGCTGCAGGGTCGACTGGCCGGCGCCGACCTGACGGTGGGGAATCTGGAGAGCACCCTCAGCATGGCCGGCGCTCCGCGCCAAGGCGACGACTCGTTCGCCGCCGATCCCGCGGTCCTTACAGGCCTCCACGACGCAGGCTTCGACGTCGTCTCGCTCGCCAACAACCACACGGGTGACTTCGGGGAGGTGGCCTTCCGGCGTACCCTGCAACGATTCGCCGCCGGTCCGATCGAGCAGGTGGGCGCGGGCCTCGACCGAGCTTCGGCCTGGCGGCCGACCGTGGTGGAGCGGCGCGGCGTGAGGTTCGGGTTCGTCGCGTTCAACGCCATCGGGGAGACGCCGGCAGCGCAGCCGCGACAGCCGGGGGTGGCGCAGGTCCGGATGCAGCCGCGCACCGGGCCGTTGAGTGCCGCCGACCTGGGCCGTGCGGAGCGCGCGATCCGGGGGCTCGAGGCCCGCGTCGACGTCGTCATCGTCATCCCGCACTGGGGCGACCAGTACACGAACGTCCCGGTGCCCGGCCAGCGTCGGGTCGGACGGGCCTTGCTCGACGCAGGAGCGGACCTGGTCGTCGGCGGTCATCCACACTGGGTGCAAGGGGTGCAGGTGCACCGTGGCGGCCTGGTGGTGCACTCGCTCGGCAACTTCGTCTTCGACATGGACTCCTCCACCCAGACGCAGGAAGGGGTGATGCTCGACGCGGTGTTCTGGGGGCGCGAGCTGCGCGCCGTCGACTTCGTCCCGTACGTCATCGGCCCCGACTTCGCGCCCCGGCTCACCGACGGAGAGCGAGCCGTCTCGATCCTCGACCAGGTCGCGGTCGCCAGCGACGCGCCGTTCGACTGAGCCTGCAGCCTCGACCGGTCAGCCGGTCAGCCATCGCCACATCGTGGTGCCGACCCGCCGCAGCTGCGACTCGCTGACGACGCCCGGGAGGTCGGCTGCGCCGTGGTATGCCGCATAGGGGGTGCTTCCGATGCGCGCCACTGCGACCCCTGCCTTCTCGAAGGACCAGTGGTCACTCGACTGGTTGTCCGTGCAGCGCGTCGTCGCCACGTCGACGGCCGCCGCAGCCCCGACCAGCTGCTGCTGCACCACGAGGGGCGACAGACCGCCGGTGCAGACAGGCACCGCCTGGCCCACCCCGACCCGGTCGAGCGACACCATCGCGACGAGGTTCGACCTCTCAACCGGGCTGAGCCGCTCGACGTAGGCGGTGGACCCGAAGTGGTGCAGGTCGTCCCCTGAGCCGCGGGGCTCCTCGGCGCCGAAGAGCACGAAGACCACCGGCAGCCGGGTGCCCTCCGATGTGGCGAGGCGGGCGAGCTCGAGCACGACGGAGACGCCCGAGGCGTTGTCCTCGGCGCCCGGGGCGGGCGGGACCGTGTCGAGGTGCGCCCCGACGAGCAGATAGGGCGCGGTCGGGTCGAAGCGTGGCGTGGTGGCGACGACGTTGTGGGAGACGCCTCTCGACACCGGGACCCCCCACGAGACCCCGCCCGGGACCTGCACCGGCTGGCGGCGGACGTCATACCCGAGGTCGCGAAGGCGCGATGACGTCCATCGGACGGCTTCGGCGAATGCGGGGGAGGTGGCGTGGCGAGGGCCGATGCGGAGGGCAAGATGACGGACCGTGCGGAGTGCGAGGTCCTCCCGGAACCTCTCGGGTCGCGGCGAGTCGGCAGGCGGCTCCTCAGGTGTCGGCGTCGTTGACGGTGGTGGTGTCGGTGACCGACTCACCGTGGGTGACGCGGGCGGAGCGGCTGATCGCCCCGATGTCGCGCGGTCTGGCTCCGGAGCCTGGTAGGCAGTGCATGCGCCGAGGGCAACGATGAGCAGGGTCGCGGCGAGCGCGACCATCGCGGCCACGGGTGGCATCCCCGCGTGCGGCGTCATCCGGCGGCGGCGGGAAGTGGGATGTAGGGCGTGACGTCATACGTGCCCGTCGTCTTGATCGTCACGGGCTGCAGCCCGACGGGTATGCCGTCGCGGTAGGTGATGAGCGTGACCATCGCGTCGCGCCGCAGCTTGCTGCCGAGTGCGAAGGCGTACGCCGCGCCTCCCGTCGTGCCGGTGGTGTACGTGGACCCCGTGGTTCCGTTGTCGCCCGTCACCTCCTTGGGCCCCACCCTCGAGTGCAGATGGCCGGCGAGGACGAGGTCGACGCAGCCGCGCGACAACGCTTCGCGTCCGAGGCTCGCGTCGTGCACCAGCAGGGTGCTGACGCGCGTCTCCCCCTCGTCGGCCGCACAGGCGGTGTCGGCGAGCAGGATGCCCTGCTCCTCCAGCGAGATGCCGACGGCGTCGCGCCAGTTGCCGAGGCCGCTGCTGCGGGGGTCGGCGGCACCGAGGATGCGGATGCCGCCTGCGGTCTCGGCCACCTCACCGTCGAGGACGGTGAAGCCGAGGTCGTCGAAGTAGCTGCTGACGAACGCACCCTCGTCGTGGTTGCCCAGGACGACGTACTTGTCGCTGTAGCCCTCGAACGCCGCGTCGAGCGAGTCGAGACTGAACGCCTCCCAGGGCTCGCCGGTCGAGGTGTCGTCACCGGCGTTGAGCAGCACGGACGCGCCGCCCTGGTCGGCGATCACGCGGGTGACCTGGTCCATGCCGACGTTGTCGTGGCGATCACTGACGAGGATGGCGACCTGCTCGCCCTCCTCCGGCTGGCGGAGCAGGTCAGCGAGCCCTTCGGCCGTGTCCACGAGTTCGTCGTAGAACGTGATGCTGGTGCGGTAGGTGTCGAAGGCGCTCTGGACCAGCCTCTTCGTGCCGGTCGTGATGAGCCCGCCCTGCATCTGGAGCGGCTGCGCCTGCTCGGGGATCGAGGCCTCGGGCATCAGGCTCGCTATCGGCTGCCAGGACGCCGCTTCGACGTTGCTCGGCGAGTGCGGTGTGTTCCACGGCTCCACTGTGACGGCGAGGGCGACCAGGCTGACGACGAGGACGCCGAACCCTGCGGACTTCCACGAGATCGCGGTGACCAGCTGCCTGCGCCGTCGCGCGCCGACAATGAGCCACAGCGCGGGACCGACAAACCCGATGGCCACGCCCTGGACCGCGTTCGAGAGCGCCATGTCGGTGACAAGCTGCTCTACTTTGCGGATTTCGCCCTCCGGGTGGCTCGCGATGAGTGCGTAGCGCTGGATCAGCGCCTGGTAGTTGTCGACGTTCGTCTTGCCGAGGTCGATGAGGACGCCGATGCTGCGGTCGGTCGGGTAGCGCACGTCGGGGAGGTATGCGCCGAGGTTGACCGTCGCGTAGCCGTCGCGGGTCGGCGAGACCCGCGCGTCATGGCCGGCGATCACCGTGTCGCGGTCGTCCGTCATGAAGCCGTGGTAGGCGACGGGGACCGCGACGAGCGTCCATCCTGCGCCGTACGCGAGCGTCGTGAGGGCAGCGCGACTCCAGCTCTTGGGCGCCCTGGCCTGCAGGAATGCGCGCATCCGTGCCATCCGTCGAGCATACGGTCGGAGACGGAGGCGGTCGGCACGTCGCCCCGACGGATGGCAGGGCGGACAGACGAGGGCGTCACCGAGTCCTGCCGGTCAGGGGCTCACCGACAATGTCCAGCTCCGGCCGGGCAGACCACCTCGGCGTCTCCGCCACCGCGTCGCTGCGGCTCGGCGACGGCTATGAGCAGGCCGTTCGGTCTGACCTCGATCGCTGCGACGGCCCCGATCTCGGCCGCCGACGTCCCAGGGTCTCCCGCGGGCACGAACGTGTGGCCGTAGCGCTCCAGTGCCAGCCCGTAGCGGTCGATGAACGCCTGCTCGGCAGTCACGTCGGCGGTGTTGCGTTGTGACGCTCGAGGTGCAGCCACCGCTTGGCGCAGTGTCATGTCGAAGTCGGTCCTGTTGATGAGGATCTGAAGCACCGTCGTGATGATGGTGGAGCCACCAGGCGACCCGAGGGCGTAGACCAGCTGGCCGTCGCGCAGCACGATGGTCGGTGACATCGACGAGCGGGGACGCTTGCGTGGCTGGATGCGGTTGGGGTCGTCCTTGTCGTAGACCGCGGTGAAGTCGGTGAGCTCGTTGTTGAGCAGGAAGCCGCGGTGGGGCACCACGATGCCCGAGCCACCGGTCTGCTCGATCGTCAGCGTGTAGGAGACGGCATTGCCCCAACGGTCGACCACCGACAGATGGGTGGTCGACACTCCCTCGGTGTCCGGCTTGGCCCCGCCCGTCGACGAGGGTCGGCAGCCAGCGCCGTACAGCCGGCCAGCCGGGACCGGCTTGGTCGCCGCCCGGTTCGGGTCGATCGTGCAGGCGCGGGTGTAGGCGAACGGCTTGGAGGTCAGCCGGTGGGTGGGTACGTCGACGAACGCCGGGTCGCCGACATACGCGCCGCGGTCGGCGAAGGCGCGTGCCGACGACTCCAGGTACAGGTGCAGGGCGCGCGCTTGGCGCCCCTCCGACAGCCGGAAGTTGTCGAGGATGTTCAGCGCCTCGCCCACGGTGGTGCCGCCGGACGACGAGGGCGCCATGCCGTAGACATCGAGATTGCGGTAGCCGACGCGGGTGGGGCGTCGGTCGATGACGTCGTACGCCGCGAGGTCGCGCGTGGTCATCGTGCCAGGGGGGATGGGCAGGTCGGTGCGGCGTCGAGCGGGCGGGTCCTGCACCGTGCGGGCGATCTCGCGGGCCAGCCGGCCCCGGTAGAAGACACGGGTGCCCCTCTCGCGGATCAGGTCGTATGTGTCCGCCAGGTCTCGGTTGCGCAGCGTCGTGCCGACTGCCGGTGGCTTGCCGTCGCGCAGGAAGGTCCTCGCCGTCGAGGGGAAGGCGGAGAAGCGCTCCGCGTTGTCCTTCGTCTGCAGCCGGAACGTCCTGTCGACGGTGAACCCGTTGCGGGCCACCCGTGCAGCGGGGCGGAGCGCCTGCCTCAGCGACGTCTTGCCCCACCGGTCCAAGGCACGATCCCAGGTCGCGAGGGTGCCGGGCACACCCACCGAGACACCGCTGGTCACCAGGTCGGGGAAGAACAGGTAAGGCTCATCGGTCTCGGGGTCGATGAACGCGTCTCGGGTGATGCCGGCAGGTGCGGTCTCTCGACCGTCCAGGGTGGACACCCGGTTGGTGCGGGCGTTGTAGTAGACGAAGTAGCCACCGCCACCGATGCCTGCGCTGTAAGGCTCGGTGACGCCGAGCGCAGCAGCGGTCGCCACGGCGGCATCGGCGGCCGTACCCCCGGCCCGCAGGACGCGAACACCGATCCGGCTGGCCACGGGGTCGACCGAGGAGACCGCGCCACCGCGTCCGCGGGCAACCGCCTGCCGGTCGCCACCTCCAGGAGCCGACTGGTTCGTCGCCGGTGCCGGCTGCGCCTGGTCGGAGTCCGTCGCCGGGGAGGCTGATGCGGGACTGGATCCGAGCAGCGGAAGGGTCGAGGCCAGCAGGCCTGCGACGGTGGCGGCCGTGACTCGGCCTCGGGCGCTTGTCAGTCGACGACACGGTGGTCGCTCGAGATGGCTGTCAAGATGACGGTGGCGCATGGTTCCTCCCGGGTGGCAAGTTGGCTTCATCGGCAGGTACCCCCTCCCCGAGGACCTAACCGAAACCGTGCCACATGGCGGCGCCCCCGCCGTGAGGGCGGGGG
>JACDHG010000030.1 GCA_013821195.1 Propionibacteriales bacterium | reverse complement strand
CCGTACCCCACGAGCCAGACCCGAAGACTGCGACCTTGCTCACAGCGCATCGCCGTCCATCTCGACATCCCGATGTCGGGGACGGTTGGGGTTCCCGATCTCGGCAACGCCAGCCGTCTTCGGGTCGAAGCGGACGGGTGGGGCCTTCGCTCGTCTGATGACCTCGAGCAGCGACGTGATGTCGGCGACGATCCGGTCCGTGGCTTCACGCAGAGCCCCCGGACTCGGCTCGCGTCCTTGGAGGGACGACAGGTCCACGGGCGGCCCGGCTCTCATCTGCATGAGCTTGCGCGGCAGCAGCCGCGGTCGACGACCGTACGGTGCCAGGACGTCCTGGGGTCCCCACTGCGCCACGGGGATGACGGGGCAGCCCGTGGTGAGGCCGATCCGTGCGGCGCCCGTCTTGCCGACCATCGGCCATAACCCGGGGTCTCGGGTGATCGTGCCCTCGACATACACCACGACGCACTCGCCCCGCCGGACCGCGGCGACGGCCGCACTGAAGGCCTTGGTCGCGTCGGAGGTCATCCGGTAGACAGGTATCTGGCCCGCGCTTCTCAAGATGCTGCCGACCACCGGTACGCGGAACACCTCCGCCTTGCCGAGGAAGCGTGGCACCCTGCCCTGCTCGTAGACGAAGTGCCCGAACGGCACCGGGTCGAACTCGGACACATGGTTGGTGACGACGACGCACCCGCCGCTGCGCGGGATGTACTCGCCGCCTCGCCACTCCCTCCGGGTGAGGAGCATGAGTGGGCGACGCAGCCCGAGGACGCAGAAGCCGAACGCCCAACCGAGCTCACCTCGTGCCACGTCGCGGACCTGCTCCCTCGCTCGCCGAGCCATCCCAGCAGGCAGACAGTTTCATCTACGGTGAGGTCGATGTCGAGCCGGGTGGCAAGATCGTCGTTGATGACTTCCCTTGATGTGGACCGCCGCACCTGGACGATCATCATCCCCGTCAAGCAGTTCTCACGCGCGAAGTCGCGACTCGTCGACTTCACTCCCGATCGTCGCCGTGAGCTCGCACTCGCCTTTGCGCTCGACACCGTGGTTGCCGCGCTGGGATCTTCTCTCGTGGATCGTGTCGTCGTGGTCACCAACGACCCTGCGGCGCGACCCTGTGCCGACCTCGGAGCCGAGCTCCTCGACGACCGACCCGACGCCGGTCTCAACCCTGCCCTGGTGCACGCGACGCAGGTCGTCCGGTCGGACGATCCGGACGCCTCGATCGCGGCGCTGTCCGCCGACCTGCCGGCGCTCACGACACTCGAGCTGACCACGGTCTTCGAGCTGATGCGCTCGGCGTACTGGTTCGTCGGCGATGCCGCGGGAACAGGAACCACGCTGCTGGCCGCACGAGGAGGACACCGGCTTGGTCCGTCCTTCGGGCCCGACTCGTATGCCGAGCACCGCGCGCTCGGCGCGGATGTGGCCACCCTCGACGGGCTCGCGAGACTGCGCCGAGACGTCGACACACAAGCAGACCTCGAGGACGCAGTCCGGCTGGGCGTGGGACGTCATACCCGCGCCGCGCTTTCCCTCGACTGAAAGGCAGACTGGCCCAGTGCAAGGAACCGTCTGGGAGTTCGACCCCGGGCGTCGTGATGGTCGCGTGGTGCTCGACGACGGTCGTACCGTGTCCTTCTCCAGCGCTGTCTTCGCCGCCAGCGGGCTTCGTCTGCTCCGGCCAGGACAACGTGTGCGGTTCGAGCTCGATGATGACCGAGACGTCAGGTTGCTGACGATCCTCACCCTGGCCGACCCGGACTGACGAACAGACACGGAGGTTCCGGCCTCGGTCGGAACCTCCGTGCCTTGTTCTGCAGAGCTCGTGAGGAGAAGTGGGTCAGGTCAGCTCTTCTTGGCCGTGGTCTTCCTCGCCGGGGTGCTCTTCTTGGCGAGGGTCTTCGCCGCCGACTTCTTCGTGGCCGGTGACGAGGACTTCTTGGCGAGGGTCTTCGCCGCCGACTTCTTGGTGGCAGTCGTGCTCCTCGTCGCCTTCTTCGCGGTGGACTTGCGTGCAGGCGTGCTCTTTGTAGCAAGCGTCTTTGCCGCCGACTTCTTCGTTGCCGGTGACGAGGACTTCTTGGCGAGGGTCTTCGCCGCCGACTTCTTGGTGGCACCCGTGCTCGTCGTCGCCTTCTTCGTGGTGGACCTAGCGGCGGTTGACTTCTTCGCCGGGGCAGCTCTGGTGGCGGTCGACGTTGCTCTGGCGATGGTGGAGGCCGCCGCCCTGGGTGCCTTCTTCGCGCCCGAGACGACGGCCTTCAGATCCGCACCGGCCCGGAACTTCGGAACCGCTGTCTTCTTCGCCCGCGTCCGCTCACCGGTGCGAGGGTTGCGCACCATGCGAGAGGGTCGGACGACTTTCTCAAAGGCGCCGAAGCCCGTGATGGCGACCTTCTCGCCCTTTGCCACTTCGCGTGTGATCGTTCCGAGGACGGACTCGAGGGCGTGCTGGGCCGACTTCTTGTTGCCCTCGAAGTGGTTGGACAGTGCCTCGATGAGTTGGCTCTTGTTCAAGGGACTTCCCTTTCGTGAAACTCTGCGGGTCGAGCTCATGCCCGACGTTGGTTGAAACGCTATGTCCATAGAACCGCAATATCTGCCGACACACCCAATCCCGCGGACGTCTATTTGTTGTGTGGCAAGCGTTCTCCCACGCCCTTCCAAGGACCGCAGCCGGGCGTCAGAGGCTCAGAACAGCCGAGTCGCCGGCTTGAACGAAGGTCGATTCTCTTCATACGTTGAGATGTAGGCCTCCCGGTCGAGTGTGATGTCGATGTCGTCGAGTCCCTCCAGCAGCCGCCATCGGGTGTAGTCATCGATATCGAAGTCAGCTACCAGATCGCCGCATCGCACGTGGCTCTTGGGCAGGTCGACGACGATCTCGACAGCGGGGTTGTCCTCAACCAGCTGCCAGAGCCGGTTGACCACGTCGCCGTCAACCGTGACCGCCAGGAGACCCGCCTGGCCTGCGTTGGCGCGGAAGATGTCGCCGAAGCGGGAGGAGATGACCGCCTTGAAACCGTAGTCCTGCAGCGCCCAGACGGCGTGCTCGCGTGACGATCCGGTGCCGAAGTCGGGACCGGCCACGAGCACTGTCACCCCGTCGAACTCCGGCCGGTTGAGCACGAACTCAGGGTCGTTTCGCCACGCCGCAAAGAGCCCGTCCTCGAACCCCGTGCGGGTGATCCTCTTCAGGTACACAGCCGGGATGATCTGGTCGGTGTCGACATTGCTTCTGCGCAGGGGAAGCGCCGTCCCGATGTGGACGGTGAAGGCATCCACGGTCAAGCTCCCGTCGCTACGGGTGGGAGGTCTGCGGGCGAGCTGAGGCGCCCGGTGATGGCGGTAGCAGCAGCAACGACCGGGGACACGAGATGCGTGCGCCCGCCCTCGCCCTGCCTGCCCTCGAAGTTGCGGTTGGAAGTCGAAGCGCTGCGCTCTCCCGGCGCGAGCTGGTCAGGGTTCATGCCGAGACACATGGAGCACCCCGCCCCCCGCCACTCGGCACCCGCCGAGGTGAAGACCTTGTCGAGGCCCTCCGCTTCGGCCTGCAGCCGCACTCGGGTGGAGCCGGGCACGACGAGCATGCGCACCGCCGACGACACACGGTGACCCCCGATCACCGCTGCTGCCGCACGTAGGTCCTCCATGCGGCCGTTGGTGCAGGAGCCGACGAAGACGGTGTCGACGGCGATCTCTCGCATCGGCGTGCCGGCCGAGAGGCCCATGTAGGTGAGCGCCCGCTCGGCACCCTGTCGTGCCGGTCCTTCGGGGAAGCTCTCCGCCGTCGGCACGTACGCCGAGAGGGGCACTCCGTGGCCGGGGTTCGTCCCCCAGGTGACGAACGGGCTGAGGGTGCTGGCGTCAATCCGCACCTCCCGGTCGAAGACGGCACCGACATCGGTGGCGAGCGCCCGCCAGTGGCCGACCGCCGCGTCCCAGTCAGCGCCGGCGGGAGCGTGCGGGCGTCCGCGCAGGTAAGCGAACGTGGTCTCGTCGGGTGCGACGAGCCCTGCTTTGGCGCCCCACTCGATGCTCATGTTGCAGATCGTCATCCGCCCCTCCATCGAGAGGGCCTCGATCGCCGCACCGCGGTACTCGACCACGTATCCCTGCCCAGCCGCGGTGCCGACCTCCGCGATCAACGCCAGGACCAGGTCCTTGGCAGTCACGTCGTCAGGCAGCGCACCCTCGACCGTCACCGCCATGGTCTTCGGCCGAGCTTGCGGCAGCGTCTGGGTGGCGAGCACGTGCTCCACCTCGCTGGTCCCGATCCCAAAGGCGAGTGCCCCGAACGCGCCGTGCGTCGAGGTGTGCGAGTCGCCGCACACGACCGTCATACCTGGTTGGGTCAGGCCGAGCTGGGGACCAACGACATGGACGATGCCCTGCTCGACGTCGCCCAGGGAGTAGAGCGGGACGCCGAACTCCGCGCAGTTGTCTCGAAGGGCCTGCACCTGCGCTCGGGAGACCGGGTCAGCGATGGGCCCGTCTGCATCAACCGTGGGGACGTTGTGGTCCTCGGTGGCCAGTGTCAGGTCCGGGCGGCGCACGGTCCGACCCGCCGCGCGCAGCCCTTCGAATGCCTGCGGGCTGGTGACCTCGTGGACCAGGTGGAGGTCGATGTAGAGCAGGTCCGGCTCCCCGGGCACCGCCCGCGCGACGTGCTCGTCCCAGACCTTCTCCGACATGGTGCGCAGCAGGTTGCTGCTCATGCGACACTCCTCATCCTTGCATACCACCATCTGAGACGGCAGTATCGTCTTATGGACAACTCTAGCGGAGTAGGTGTGCTCGACAAGGCCGCTTTGGTGCTCTCGGCCCTCGAAGCGGGACCAGCGACGCTGGCGGGCCTCGTCGCCGCCACCGGACTGGCACGTCCGACGGCGCACCGCCTTGCCGTCGCCCTTGAGCACCACCGTCTCGTCGCGCGCGACCTGCAGGGGAGGTTCACGCTGGGACCACGTCTTCGCGAGCTGTCGTCGGCGGCAGGCGAGGACAGGCTGCTGGCCGCCGCGGGACCGGTCCTGGCCCGGCTGCGCGACATCACCGGCGAGTCAGCGCAGCTGTTCCGGCGCCAGGGGGACCACCGCATCTGTGTCGGAGCCGCCGAGCGGCAGACGGGTCTGCGCGACTCGATCCCGGTCGGGAGCCAGCTCAGCATGCTGGGCGGGTCAGCGGCACAGATCCTGCTTGCCTGGGAGGAGCCGGACCGCATGCACCGCGGGCTCAACGGCGCGAAGTTCAACGCCGCGGCGTTGGCGAGCATCCGTCGGCGCGGCTGGGCCCAGAGCGTCGGGGAACGGGAGGCGGGAGTCGCTTCGGTGTCCGCGGGGGTTCGCTCCCCTTCGGGCAAGGTCATCGCCGCGGTCTCGGTCTCAGGGCCGCTCCAGCGGATGAGCCGCCAACCCGGACGAATGCACGCCCCAGCGGTCCTCGCCGCGGCCGAGCGTCTCAGCGAGTCGCTGCGCCGCTCCGACGAACGACCCGCCACCTGATGTCCGAGTCAGAGGAAGCTGCCCTGGCCGGTCTCCGCCGCGGTTGACTCGAGTCCGAGGAGGTACTGCTTGCGCTGCAGCCCTCCCGCATACCCGATCAGCTTGCCGTTCGCACCGATGACCCGGTGACACGGGACCGCGATCGCGATCGGGTTGGCGCCGTTGGCGAGTCCGACGGCACGGGAGGCGCCGGGCGCCATCCCGAGACGGCGCGCGATGTCGCCGTACGACACGGTCTCGCCGAACGGGATCTTCTGCAGCTCTGCCCAGACCCGCCTCTGGAAGGCGGTGCCGACACCAGCCAGCGGGAGGTCGAACCGCTGGCGCTTGCCCGCAAAGTACTCCCCGAGCTGGCGTCGTGCCTCGACGAGCACAGGCACGGACTCGCCATTGTCACCGGGCGGCTCGCCGGGTTCCTGCATGAACGTCATCCTGATGATGGCAGTGCCGTCGGACTCCAACAGCAGGTGCCCTGCAGGGGACTCCATGATCATCACGGCGCTCGTCATAGGCAGCATCTTGGCACCACTCATCTCGCACTTCCTTTGGTGTTCTCGTCGCCGCCTCCGAGTGCGGCCCACACGTGCATGAGGGCGTAGGAACGCCATGGACTCCACGCGGCGGACGCTTTGGGGTCGTCGACTCCCAACAGCTCGAGTCCTTGCCTGACGCCGAGATCGGTCGGCAGGAATACGTCAGGGTCTCCGAGGGCGCGCAGAGCAATGTAGTCGGCGGTCCACGGCCCTATGCCGGGCAGCATCACCAGGGCAGCTCGGACCTCACGTCGGTCGGCACTGCGGTCGAGCACGACATCGCCCGCCGCGACGGCCGCGGCGACCCCGACGAGCGATCGCCCCCGCGCACTCGGCATCGGCAGCCGCTCTGGGTCGGCGGCGGCGATGGACTCGGCCGTTGGGAAGAGATGGGTCAGGGGGATGGCGTCGTCGACGGCCTCGCCGAACTCCTCGGTCAGCCGCGCGGCGATGGTGCGGGCTCCCGCAACAGAGATCTGTTGGCCCACGATTGCACGCACCGCCACCTCGAAGCCGTCGACATGACCGGGGACCCGCATCCCGGGGTGTCGGACGACGAGTGGCCTCAAGTCATCGCTGCTCGCCAGATGCGCATCGATCGCGACCGGGTCGGCATCGAGGTCGAGCAACCGGCGGCAGCGCTCGACAGCGGCGGCCAGGTCTGTGAGGTCGGTGAGGGTCAGGCTGCACCGAACCGAGTCCCGCTGCGGCCGTAGGACAACGGCGCCACGGCCCCGGGGAAGTCGCAGCGTGCGACGGTACGCTCCGCCGCCGACGGCCTCGACGCCGGCGACTGTGCGGGCAGCGAGGAACGCCAGCAAAGCGGTGGAGTCGAACGGCTCACGGACCGCCAGCGCGACCGTCACCGCACCCGCTGTGGTGAGGGAGCCGGCCCGGCCACGGTTGGTATGACGCAGGGTGGTCGGGGTCGCGGCATACACATCGCAGATCGTCGCGTTGAACTGCCGCACACTCGAGAACCCGGCGGCGAACGCGACGTCGGCGAACCCCATGCCAGTCGTCTCGATGAGGATGCGCGCCGTCTGGGCGCGGTGTGCACGAGCCAGTGCGAGCGGTCCGGCACCGAGCTGCTCCGTGAGCATCCGGTTGAGGTGACGGGACGTGTAGCCGGCGCGGGCCGCGAGCCCCTTGACGCCCTCTCGCTCGACGACACCGTCGGCGATCATCCGCATCGCACGTCCGGCGACGTCAGCCTTGACGTCCCACTCGGGTGAGCCGGGCGTGAGGTCGGGACGGCAACGCCGGCAGGCGCGGAAACCCGCAGTCTGCGCACCGGCGGCCGTGACGAAGAAGTCGACGTTCTTACGTCGCGGGGTGACGGCCGGGCAGGAGGGGCGGCAGTAGATCCCGGTCGTGTGCACGGCGGTGTAGAACACGCCGTCGAAGCGCCGGTCGCGACCGAGCACGGCCCGGTAGCATCGGTCAGGGTCGGTGACCAGTGCCTTCGTCGTCTCCATGCCCCTATCAAAGCGCAGCGCGGCGACCAGACCTCGCGGAAATCGGACATGACCGTCGAGGCGCCGGATGCCGCTGGACGAGACCTCGACACCCACGACCCGCTCGAACTCGCCGCCTTCTGGCAAGAAGCACTCGGGTGGCGCCGCACGCATGAGGCCGATGACGAGGTCGCGCTCGAGCCGGCTGCCGGGAGTCCGGAGGACGGTGTCAGCCCCGACCTGCTGTTCCTCAAGGTGGGCGACGACAAGGTCGTGAAGAACCGACTGCACCTCGACCTGAGGCCAGAGGACCAACCGCTCGAGGTGGCACGACTCGAGGCACTGGTGGCTCGACGGGTTGGCGTCGGTCAGGCCGACGACGTCACCTGGGTCGTGCTCGCGGACCCACACGGCAACGAGTTCTGCATTCTGCGCGCGTTCACCGCCGAGGAGACAGCCCGCTTCGCAGCCGAGGATGCGGCACGCTGACTCTCGTATCAGTTGACGTGACCGCAGAACTGTCCCCCACGGACCGAAAACTGCGTAGCAGCGCGGCGTGCAGCGAGCCGCACAGACGAAACGGCCTCACGGGGGAGGCCGCTTCATTCGATGGGTAGCCCCGACGGGATTCGAACCCGCGCTACCGCCTTGAGAGGGCGACGTGCTAGGCCGCTACACAACGGGGCCATCGAGCGGACGAGACTTTATCGGAACACCGAGCGTCGTCTCATCGCTGGGGTACTAGGACTCGAACCTAGACTAACTGGACCAGAACCAGACGGGCTGCCAATTACCCCATACCCCAAAGGCACAGACGTCGGATGCCTGACGCCGAGGGATGACGATACCGGAGCGGCACGACGGCTTCAAAACGACTGATCGTGATCGCCTCGCCGGCTGAGCGTCGCCGGGGGCCGTCAGCTCAGCCGGTCCGTCGGCGGGTCGGGAACGGCAGAAGAGTACGGCGCGGGCGACACCTCCCGCTCGTGACGCCGCCAGAGGTAGGCGATCCACGGCACCGCGATCGCCAGCAGGACGGCGTCGACGACGAACGGTATCCAGGTCACGCTGTCGGGGTCGAGGGCAGCATCGACGTCGTCGAGGAGTCCGGCGGGGATGAGCCCTGCCATGTTCTTCACCCCGTGGATGGCGATCCCCGCCTCCAGGCCGCCGGTGCGCACGGTCAACCAGGCGAAGGCGGCCCCGAGCAGCACCCGATCAGCGAAGAGCGGCGGGTCGAACTGGAGGTGGGCCGTCGCGAACAGCAGGCCGGTCAGAAAGCAGCAGACCGCCACGGGTAGCCCGGTTGCCCCGAATCCCTTCAGCAGCAAACCACGGAAGATGTACTCCTCACCCGCCGCCTGGAACGGTGTGGTCAGCAGCACGACCACCACGAACGCCATCACGCCCGCACCGATCGCAGCCTCACGCGTGATCGCCGCGGCTGCGGTGCCGAGCACCCAGAACGGCGACCAGACGACGGCAGCCACACCGACGCAGGTCAGGAGCCAGCGCCAGCGCAAACCCGGCCTTGTCGATGACAGCCAGCGCGGGCGTACGCCGTACAACGACCGCGCCAGCAGCCACGCCAGCGGGATCAGGAGCCCGAGGCCGAGGTTGGTGGCCAGCATGTCACCGGCGTCCACGCCGTCCGACAGGTCGACGTCGAAGTCACCGAACCCCACCAGCCGGGCCGCCGCCGTTACCAGCAACACGGCCAGCACCGCGCACGCCACGAGCCCAACCACCGCGGCGATGACTGCGACGAGCACGCGCCACCAGACCCCGCGCCCGGGCGACAGCATCCGGAGGTACGGCTGGGCGATGCCAGCCTCTCGCTTCATGGTCAAGCGCGATCGGCCACGGTACGGACGCGCAGCAGGGATCGTTCGCGGCCAAGCAGCTCGAGAGACTCGAACAGCGGTGGCGATATCCGGCGCCCGGTGATCGCCACCCGGACGGGCCCGAACGCCTGACGCGGCTTCAGCTGGAGCTCGTCGACCAGCTTGGCCCGCAGAGCAGCCTCGATCGTGGCGGTGTCCCAGCTCGTCAGGCCGCTCAGAGCGTCGTACGCCGCCCGCACCACCGCGACGCCATCGGCGTTGAGGAGTTTCGCATCGTCGTCGGGGTCGATCGTGAAATCGTCCTCGGGCACGAAGAGGAACCCGATCATGGTGGGTGCCTCGCCGAGGGTGGTCATCCGCTCGTGGATGAGCGGCGCTGCCGAGACCACGACCGCGCGCTCCTCCGGCGTCGCCGGGTCGGCGACCAGCCCAGCCGTCTGGAGGTAGGGCAGGACGCGGACAGCCAGCTCGTCCACCGGCAAGGCCCTTAGGTGGGAGGCGTTGATCGCCTCGCACTTCTTCAGGTCGAACCGGGCGGGGTTGGGGTTGACACGTTCGATGGTGAACGCCTCGACCATCTCTCCCATGCTGAAGACGTCGCGGTCCTCCGCGATCGCCCAGCCGAGCAGCGCGAGGTAGTTGAGCAGCCCCTCGGGCAGGAAGCCGCGGTCGCGGTAGCCGAGAAGGTTGGACTCGGGGTCGCGCTTGGAGAGCTTCTTGTTGCCTTGCCCCATGACGTAGGGAAGGTGTCCGAAGCGGGGAGTCCGGCCGCTGCCCACCCCGATCTCGCCCATTGCGTCGTACAGGGCGAGTTGGCGAGGAGTGGAGGACAGCAGGTCCTCACCTCGCAGGACATGGGTGATCTCCATCAGGGCGTCGTCGACGGGGTTGACCAGCGTGTAGAGGGGGTGCCCGTTAGCGCGCACCAGCACATAGTCGGGCACATGTTCGGCCTGGAAGCTGATCGGTCCGCGGACGAGATCGTCGAACACGATGGGATGGTCTGGCACCCGGAAACGCACGACCGGTTTGCGTTCCTCGGCGTCGTAGCCGGCGACCTGCTCAGCGTTGAGGCTGCGGCAGTGGCCGTCGTAGCCGGGTGGGCGCCCCGCGGCGCGAGCCTGCTCGTTACGCTCCTCCAGCTCCTGCTGCGAGCAGTAGCAGTGGTAGGCCCGGCCCGCCTCGCGGAGGCGTCGCGCCACGTCGTCGTACACGTCGTACCGCTCGGACTGTCGGTAGGGACCGAACGGGCCCCCCACCTCTGGCCCCTCATCCCAGTCGAAGCCGAGCCAGCGCATCACATCTAGCAGGGTGTCGTAGGACTCCTGCGTGTCGCGGCTGGTATCGGTGTCCTCGATCCGGAAGACGAACGTGCCACCGAGGTGGCGCGCGAATGCCCAGTTGAACAGCGCGGTCCGGGCCAGGCCGACGTGTGGGTTGCCGGTCGGAGATGGGCAGAAGCGGACGCGGACGGGGGACGCGGACGCGTCAGTCACGAGGTACCACCTTGTTGGTGAGTGTGCCGATGCCTTCGACGGTGACGGCGACGTCGTCACCAGGCCGCATCGGGCCCACTCCCGCCGGGGTGCCGGTGAGGATGACGTCGCCGGGGAGCAGTGTCATGAACGACGTGATGTAGGAGATGACTGTCGGGATGTCGTAGAGCATCAGGCTGGTGCGCCCCTGCTGCTTCACAGCACCGTTGAGCTCGGTGGTGATGGCGACGTCGGTGGGGTCGAGGTCGGTCTCGATCCACGGGCCGAGCGGGCAGAACGAGTCGAAACCCTTGGCCCGCGCCCACTGCCCGTCAGTCTCCTGCAGGTCCCGAGCCGTCACGTCGTTGCCGACCGTGTAGCCGAAGACGACGTCTTTCCAGCGGTCGGTCGGCACGTCGCGGCAGATCCGAGCGATCACGACCGCCAGCTCGCCCTCGAAGTGCACTTCGCTGCTCTGCGCCGGGTACACGATCGGGTCGAAGGGGCCGACCACCGACGTGTTCGGCTTCAGGAAGACAAGGGGCTCCGTCGGGAGCTCGTGACCGAGCTCGTCGGCGTGCGCGGCGTAGTTGCGACCGATGCCCACAACCTTGCTGCGGGGTATGACGGGGGCAAGCAACCGTGCCTCGGCCAACGCCAGCTGCTGGCCGGTCAGCTCGATCCCGGCATACAGCGGGTCACCCACGAGCGTCGCCACGATCTCGCTGCCGTCCTCGCCGCCGACGACGCCGTACAAGGGCTCGTCTCCGGTCGTGTATCGCGCGATCCTCACGACGCGAGAGCCTACCCGCGCGGTTAAGGTGCGTCTGTGGCGGTCATGGTTGGGCTGGGAGGCGCGCGACGCGTTCTGGTGTACGGCGTCACCGGGTCGGGCAAGAGCACGCTCGCCCAGCAGATCGGCGCCGCGACCGAGCTGACGTACGTTGCCATGGACGACCTGACCTGGGAGCCAGGCTGGGTCGCAGTTCCACCCGAGGAGCAGCGCCGACGGGTGGAAGCGATCTGCGCACAGTCCGCGTGGGTCATCGATGCGGCCTACGGCGCGTGGCTCGATGTCGTGCTGCCGCGGGTCGAGCTCGTCGTGGCACTCGACTACCCGCGATGGTTCTCGCTGCAGCGGCTCGTACGCCGCTCGGTCGCAAGAGCGATCGACAAGCGGCCGATCTGCAACGGCAACCACGAGTCGTTGCGTACCGCCTTCCTGCAGCGGGACTCGATCCTGTGGTGGCACTTCTCGTCGTTCCGGCGCAAACGCGCCCGGGTCGACGCATGGGCGACGAACCTGGATGCACCGACAGTGCTGCGGTTTCGGACGGCACGCGCGACCGGCGCCTGGCTCGCACGGCTGCAGGAAGCTCAGGACCCACCACCGGTCCGCGGCTGAGCGACGTGTTGCGTAGCGCCAGCGCGCGCTGGTGGATGGCCTGGCGGAGAGTGCTAGCGCCGCGGCGATGACACCGAGGTTCCTAGCGGACGAGGCTGCGCAGCGGGCGCTCCCATGGAGGGTCGGGGAGTGGGCCATAGCTCGGGCCGACGGTGGCCCAGATCGCGAGCACGGCCACTGCCGCGACTGCGATCAGTGCCAGCACCATGACGGTTGCCACGCCAGGGTGAAGCAGCGTTCGGGCCACCATCTTGCCGCCTTCGCGGACGTCGCCACTCAACGGCCCCCACCAGACGAACAACGCTGCGACCAGCCCGCCCAGGCCCAACACGAGCTCCAACGAGCTCGGGTCACTGGTGAGAACCGTGATGATGACGACGATGGCCCCGTCGACCACAGCAACGCCTGCGTTCACCAGTGCCGCCGGCAGCGACTGCACGCTGAACCAGGGAAGACAGATCGTCGCCACGGTCGAGTCATTTCGTCGCGGACCTCGTTGTCGCCGCCACTCCTCGAGGCGGCTACGACGGAATGCCAACGTCCGTAGGCACCAGCCACTCACGAAGATGATGACGGCAGTGGCGACCGGAGCCGCCACCGCACAGGCGACCACCAACGCGAGCACGAGCAGCCACAGTGTCGTCGATGCCAACCACCCCGGGCCTTGCCGGATCGGCGGCCATGGCGTCGCGGAGTACCCACCTTGGGACAGGGACGAGCGGTCGACCGGTGCCGCAGCCTGCTCGGCATCTCTCGCCTGGTGCTCAGGCGAGCTCCACGTGGGCGCGCCCCCTTCCACCGACGCCCGCAGGCTCACCGACCGCGCGGGCACCATGGATCCTCGCTCGGGTGGCGGCAGGCCTTGCACGCTCTGAGGTTTCGACGACTGCGAGCGCGAGGCAGCCAGGCTCTCGCCGAGCCAAGCGACAAGCTGGTCGGCGGTAGGGCGCTCACGAGGATCCGGCAGCAGTGCACGCGCGACGGTCCAGTAGAGCGGCTCTGGCACCGCGGACAGATCGTGCTCACCGCGCCGCACCCGATCCATCACCGCAAGGGCTGGTCCCTTGCCGTAGGGACCGCTGCCACTGGCGGCGAAGACCACGGTCGCGGCCCACGAGTGGACGTCGGCCTTCGGAGTCGGGTCGTCGCCGTACAAGATCTCAGGAGCGAGGTATCCCGGTGTCCCGAGGAGCCAGCCACTGTGGGTCAGCCGGGAGTCGTCGGACAGCTGCGCGAGGCCGAAGTCGATGAGGACGGGGTTCTTCCCCTCCATCAGGACGTTCGACGGCTTGACGTCCCTGTGCAGGACATCGACGACATGCACCGCGACGAGGGCCTCCGCCAGCCCACGCGCGAAGGCGATCAGGTCGTCGCCGGCGATCGGCCCGTGCTGCTCGACGTGATCGTGCAGCGAGAGGCCCGGGACATACCGGATGACGACGTACGGCGTGTCCCCCCAGGGATCCGCATCGTAGACCTCTGCCACCCGGGGCGACCGCACCCGACGAAGCGACGTGACCTCCCTGGCCATCCGGGCGCGCCCCTGGTCATCGCCTACGACGTGCGGCCGGAGAAGCTTGATGGCGACGCGGCGACCGTTCGGCGCCTGCGCCAGGTGGACGACACTCATCCCGCCCTCGCCGATCTTGGCGAGAAGCTCGTAGGTGCCGACTTTGGCCGACCGGTCCGACTCAGGCACGGCTCACGGTAACGCCTGCTCAGACCAAACGGTGCAACCAGCCATGCGCGTCGTCGACCCGTCCGTACTGGACGTCGAGCAACCGCTCCCGGATAGTCGTCGTCACCTTGCCTGACTCGTCGCCGCAGGACAGCTGACCGCCACGCCACTTGAGCAGCCCCACCGGAGTTACGACAGCGGCCGTCCCACAGGCGAACACCTCCTCGATGTCACCGCTCACCACTCCCTCACGCCACTGCTCGATCGAGACCGACCGCTCCTCGGCGCGGTAGCCGAGCTCTTCCGCCAACGCGAGCACGGAAGCCCTGGTCACGCCCTCGAGGATCGAGCCGTTGAGCCGCGGAGTGACGATCGTGCCATCACCGTGGACGAAGAAGATGTTCATGCCCCCGAGCTCTTCGATGTCGTGCTTGTTCGCCGCGTCGAGGAACACCACCTGGTCGCACCCGTTGTCGATGGCTTCAGCCTGGGCGATCAGGCTCGCGGCGTAGTTGCCACCGCACTTGGCGGCCCCCGTCCCTCCCGGAGCGGCCCGGGTGAACTCCTCGCTCAGCCAGATCGAGACCGGCTCGAGGCCACCGGGGAAGTACGGACCTGCCGGAGAGGCGATCACGGCAAAGGTCACGTGCTTCGATGGCCTGACGCCAAGAAACACCTCTGAGGCAAACATGAAAGGACGCAGGTAGAGCGAGCGTTCGCCACCGCCTTCGGGAACCCAGTCCGAATCCGTTCGCACCAGCGCCTCGATTGCCTGGAGGAACAGGTCCTCCGGCAGGTGTGGCAGCGCCATCCGAGCCGCGGACTGCTGGAACCGTGCCGCATTGACCTCGGGGCGAAACGTCCAGACAGAGCCGTCCGCGTGGCGGTAAGCCTTCAACCCTTCGAAGATCTCCTGTGCATAGTGCAGGACCGAGCTTGCCGGATCGACGCTGAAGGGACCGTAGGGCTTGATCCGAGCGGCGTACCAGCCCTTCTCGGGAGTCCACTCCATCACGCACATGTGGTCCGTGAAGTAGCGACCGAAGCCCGGGTCGCCAAGGATGTCAGCCCGTCGCTGTGCGCTCACTGCTGAGGCGGTGCGCTCGATTGCGAAGTCGGTCGGCTTGGCCATAGGAGGCACGTTAGCCGACGGGGCCTGCGACGCGGGCGGCGATGGCGTCACCGATCTCGCCGGTCTTGCGCCGGGACCCGTCGCGACCGGTGACGTCGTCGAAGACTGCTCGCTCGACCGCACTGGCGGCGGCGGCGTGCCCGAGATGGTCCAGCATCAGCGCAACGCTCGAGATCGCCGCCGTCGGGTCCGCGATTGACTGCCCGGCGATGTCGGGTGCTGAGCCGTGCACGGGCTCGAACATGCTTGGCGAGGTCCGGGGCGGGTTGATGTTGCCGCTCGCCGCAAGCCCGATCCCACCGGTGACGACGCCAGCCAGGTCGGTGAGGATGTCGCCGAACAGGTTGTCGGTCACGATCACGTCGAAGCGTCCGGGGTCGGAGACCATCGCGATCGTCGCGGCGTCGACATGGAGGTAGTCGACAGCGACCTCGGGGTGGCGAGCAGAGACCTCGCGCACCACGCGTGACCAAAGCTCGCCTGCGTGCACGAGGACGTTCGTCTTATGTACCCAGGTCAGGCGGCCCCGCCGGCGTTCGGCCCGTTCGAACGCGTCAGTCACCACGCGCTCCACGCCGTACGCCGTGCTGAGGCTGACCTCGGTCGCCACCTCGGCCGGTGTGCCGGCGCGAAGGCTGCCACCGTTGCCGACGTAGGGGCCCTCGGTGCCCTCACGGACGACGACGAAGTCGATCGCGGGAGCAGCTGTCAGCGGGGAGGTCACTCCGGGGAAGCTGCGGGACGGACGCAGGTTGACATAGTGGTCGAGCTCGAACCGTAGCCGCAGCAAGAGGCCTCGCTCGAGCAGACCAGCCGGCAAGGACGAGTCGTCTGGTCGTCCGCCCACCGCTCCCAGCAGGATCGCATCGTGCTCGCGGAGCTCGGCCAGGACCGCGTCGGGAAGCACCTCGCCGGTGCGCCGCCACCGCTGCGCGCCGAGGTCGTACGGCGTCGCCGTCCAGGCAATGTGGTGACGCGCACAGACGGCCTCGAGCACCGCCAACGCCTGGTCGGTGACCTCGGGGCCGATGCCGTCACCGCCGATCACGGCCAAGCGGAAGCTGTCGGTCACCCCGACATCCTAATGTCCCGGAAGGGACACTAGTGGTCGTCGACGTTAGTTCGTCGGGGGTCAGGCTGCCGGATTGAGCGGCTTGTGGGTGGCGAGCCGGTGGAGGTAGGCGTTGAGGTCTGCCTTGGTGTAGCGCCAACTGAAGGCCGTTTGCCGCCATCTGTCGGAAGACGTACCCAACCCAGGCCGCCGGGGTGTCGTGTGCCGCCATCTGTC
>JACDHG010000131.1 GCA_013821195.1 Propionibacteriales bacterium | reverse complement strand
CCATCCTTGAGCGCGATTCCTGGAACCGTGTAGCCGGCTTCGGCCTGCATCGAAGCGTCCCTTCTGAGCGAGGTAGGTGGCGGCGACTCGCATCGTCTCCTGGCAACCGCCACGACCCATGCATTACCCAACGTCGCACTGCAGCAAACAGCGGCCTCCTCCGCCCGCCTGACGCCAGCAGCGCAGCCCGGCCCGGCCCGAACGCCCTCAGGTGGTGCCCGAACCTCGGCGCGCCCGCTGGGTCGCCTTGGCCGGACGGGACAGCATCCGCAGGACGGCTCTCTCGAGGTGCTCCTGGC
The DNA here is from genome assembly GCA_013821195.1 of Propionibacteriales bacterium. Lineage (GTDB taxonomy): Bacteria > Actinomycetota > Actinomycetes > Propionibacteriales > Nocardioidaceae > JACDHG01. The sequence continues at coordinate 7,332 of JACDHG010000131.1, read as the reverse complement.
GCTTGGTTGGCGACTTGGGGGCGCGCTGCAGGGCGTGCGTGATGGTGGTCCCGTCGTCGTACAGGTCGAGCACCCTCGGGTCGACGTACGAGCCGCGGGCGATGGCAGGGGTGTTGCCGAGGTACTCGCTGACCTCGACGATCGCCTCCCGGATGGCACGGCGACGAGCCGTCTTGGTCTCTCCGGGGTCGGGGTTGTCGGCCAGCGCTGTCGCAGCGATGACGGTCGCATGCCAGGTGCGGAAGTCCTTCGCGGTCACCTCGGCACCGTCGAAGAGCTCGCCGAGGTAGCCGTTCACGCCGGCAGCGGTGACGTCGCGCCACCGTCGACCGTCCTTGAACGCAAGCAGCTCGTCCCCGCCGCCGCGTCGCCTACGCAACTGGTCGATCACGACGCAGACATCCGGATCGTCGACTTCGACCTGGTGCTCGATACCCGACTTGCCGACGAACGAGAACGCGAACCCGTCGGCGGACCTGCGCACGTGACGGCGCTGCAAGGTGGTGAGGCCATAGCTGCCGTGCTCGTCGGCATACGCGTCGCTGCCGATGCGGAAGTAGCCGACGTCGATGAGCCGCACGGCGGTTGCCAAGGCCCGCTCCTTGGTGATGCCATCGATAGCCAGGTCGGCGTCGATCTGCAGGCGGGCCTTCGGGAGCTGCCTGGCCATGGTGAGGATGCGGTCGAACTTCTCGGCGTCACGCCGCTCGCGCCAGACCGGGTGGTAGAGGTACTGGCGCCGGCCGGCGTCGTCGGTGCCGACGACCTGCAGGTGCCCGTTGGGGTAGGGACAGATCCAGAGCTCGCGCCAGGCCGGCGGTATGACGAGGGCCTTGACCCGTTCTACGTCGGCTCCGTTCAACCGCTGGCCATCGGAGTCGAGGTAGACCCAGCCCTTGCCGGCCCGGCGCCGCGTCCACCCCGGCTGGTTGGTGGACACGGCCCGCAGCCTCGTCATCGTCTCTTCTCTCCTCGTCGGCGAGACAGGCGTACCCAGGTCGAGTGACTTCTCACCTCGTGACTCACACGGACGCCTCAGTGGCCCGGCTGCGGCGGTGCACAGGCAAGCGCTGCAGGTACAAGGGACCGGGAGCCTCACTCACGGTCGGAGAGTGAGGGTGAGATTCAGCCGGGTCCCGAAGAGTGTGCAAACCCCGTGCGGTGCGAAGGCTCAGGGGGCTTCGTGCACGGGCTTACCCGCGTCTTTCCATGCCTTGAAACCGCCGTCCATATGCGCCACCCGGTCGTAGCCCATCTCCTGCAGCGTGGCTGCCGCCAGGGCTGAGCGCCCACCGGACGCACAGTGCAGGATGATACGGCGGTGCGGCTGGAACTCGTCTCGGTGGTAAGCGCTGGTGGGATCCGCCCAGAACTCGAGCATCCCCCTGGGCGCTTCCACCGCATCCGGAATCGACCCGTTCTGCTCGCGTTCTGCCGACTCTCGGATGTCGACCAGCAGTACATCGTCCTCTTGCAGCTCGCGCGCGGTTTCTTCGACAGTGAGGTTCTCAACCCTCTTCTTGGCTTCGGCCACCATGTCCGCAGCTGTCGGCATGTCTTCACCTCTCCGTCGCGCTGGAAGTACTGGTCTCGTGGTCGCCAGTATCGCCCCGTATCCACTCGTCGGGCAAGACCACCTATGGCCCGCGATCAGGTAGGGGTACTGGCGCCGGCAGTTTTCTCAACTCCTCACAAAGCACTCCGCAGTTTCGGGCGTCCGAGGCCGACACCGGTGAAGGTAATGCGTCGCGCCGCAGGATCTTCCTGGCTGGCGTCGCGCGGCCGGCATACCGCAACGTCCGCGTCGTTGCGTCCTATGCATCGCATCGCACGGATGCGAGGGGCGGGCGAGCCGACTCATAGGCCGGATTCTGTTGGGGGCAGGCCCTTGCGGGCCTGTCCTGAGCAGCCATCCATCTGCACGCGCCGTTGCCGACGCGTTGGTGCGACCTACCTGCAGACTCGGGCGGGCCGCCCTCTCGGAGCCGTAGCTCCAGCATCTGCGCAGGCACCGAAGCCGAAGCTCCTGCGCCCTTCTTGGTCTTGCTCCAGGTGGGGTTTACCCAGCCGCACCGGTCGCCCGGCGCGCTGGTGGTCTCTTACACCACCGTTTCACCCTTACCCGCACTCCAGCAGAGCTGAAGCCGCTGGCGGTCTGTCTCTGTGGCACTGTCCCGCGGGTCACCCCGGGTGGGCGCTACCCACCACCTTGCCCTGCGGAGTCCGGACCTTCCTCGACCGGCGAGCGTCGTACGACGCCTGCCCGCCGCGGCCGCCCGGTCGGCTCGCCCGCAGCGATCACCTTACCGGGCTGCGCCCGCGCCCGGCCCGAGGGATCCGACGTTGAGGCGGTCGGGGCGACGTGACGTGTGAGCGGTTCGGGGCGACGTCAGCCTCGGATCCTTGCGCAGCGCACAGCTGGCTCACATGGGCACGTCGCTCCGTATGGCTGCAACGAAAGTGTGGTCTGCTGCGCATGATCGGCGACGAGGCGATCGTGCTGTGGTTGAACACAGGCGGACAGCGCCGCCGGGTCCACGTCTACTACAACACTGGTGCTTCCACAACGGCTTCGGTGACGGTACGACGATGCGCAGCCTCACCAAGGACGCGTGCATGCCCTGTTCACGCCACCGCTCAGCCTGCTGTCGGGTTCGGCAGCGCCGTTCAGGATGTGCAGAGAATCCTGATCTCCCCGGCTGGCGCGCAAGATCCGAGCGTGGAGTCACGAAGCCACCTGGGGCTCGGATCCTTGCGTAGCAACAGCAGCAGCCGCGAGATCAGGTGGTGACAAGCTCGAAACGGATCGTGCGGGTCGCCTTGTCGGCCTCGACGAGCCGGACCTCCACCGTCTCGCCGAGCGGGAGTATGCCGACGGCGCTCGTCAGCCGGGCCTCGACGGCGGGAGCCGCGAGCATCACCGAACCCTTCGACCTGTCCTTGTCGTCGACGTCCGTGACGACGCCTTCGAACGCCTCACCCACGCGACCGGCCAGCACACCCGCCTCGACGAGGTTCAGGATCGCCCGCTCGAACCGGTGCGCCAGCCGGTCGGACGCCGCCATCTGCCCCGGCAGGTCCTTCAACGCGACCCTCACCCAGGTGGGGATGTCGGCGTCACCGCAGAGCGCCACACAGATCTCACCGGCATACCTGTCGACCAAGCGGCGCAGCGGCGCGGTGACGTGGGCGTACTCGCTGGCCAGCGCCGCGTGCTCGATGTGCTCGGGCACGCCGCCGTCGAAGGCGACGTACCCCGCGCCACGCAGCAAGGTGGTGCAGGCGTTGAGCATCGCCGCGCCTGCCGGGCTGTTTGGGTCGAGCGAGCGGACGAAGTCGGGGTAGTCCACGTCAGGATCCCAGCTGTGGTGCAACGCAGCGGCGGTGCGCCTGAGCCGTTTGACGGCGTGCTCGGGCGGCGGCGGCAGCGTGCGGACGATCCCTTCCTCGCCGTACAGCATGATCTCTGCAGCGCCCATCCCGGTGAGCAGGGAGATCTGCGCGTTCCAGTCCTCGACCGGAAGCCGCTCGCGGAACGCCAAGGACCAGCCGTCGTCGCCCACCACGACCTCCTGCTCGGGCAGTGGCAGGCTGACCCCGCCGCGCTCCCGCTCGCGCTCGCGGCGGAGCTCCCCGATCTCCTTCAGCAGCAGGAAGACGTCGTCTGCAGAGCCGGCATCGATCTGCCTCTGCACCGACGCGTAGTCGAGGCGGCCGCGGCTCCTGACCTTTGCCCGTACGACGTCGACGTTGAACGCCTCGCCGGTCTCGTCGAGCGCGATCGTCCACACCAGCGCCGGTCGCACCTCGTCGGGGAGCAGGCTTGCCGCACCCTCCGACAGCACCGGTGGATAGAGGGAGATGCGGTGCTCGGGGGCGTAGAGCGTCTGCCCGCGTCGATGCGCCTCGAGGTCGATCGGGCCGCCGGGCTCGACGAACGCCGCTACGTCGGCGATCGCGTAGTGCACGACGTAACCGCCCACCGTGCGCTCCATGTGCATCGCCTGGTCGAGGTCCATCGAATCCTCGGGATCGATCGTCACGAAGGGGATCGCAGTGCGGTCGAGCTCAGGCAGCCGAGGTGTCGCGGCGGCCGCCTCCGCAGCCGCGAGCAACTCCGGCGAGAAGCCCGGGGGGATGTCGAGCTCCTCGTCGATCGCTCGCATGCCTGCCACGAAGTCGGTCGCGACCCGGTCGTGCACGTTGACCTTTCGTTTCGGCACGACGCCGCCTCTCCGCTCGGTCTGCAAGGCGTGACCACCCTAGTAGTGCCTGGCTGCTGGAATGCTGCGCCGCTGGAATCACGGCCGTGGCATACGCCGATCGACGACCGGGCGGATGGGACCACTCGACCGGAGGAGGAGTGGACGACCTGTCGACTTGGTGCGACGCTGACATTTCCATCTCCGACGCGACTGGAGCACGCCGTGGCCGACTCCCTTCAGCACAAGATCCTGCTCAGCGAGGACGAGATGCCCACCCGCTGGTACAACGTGCTGCACGACGTCCCGACCCCGCCACCGCCCGTGCTGCACCCGGGCACCGGTCAGCCGGTCGGCCCCGACGACCTCTCCTCGCTCTTCCCCATGGACCTGATCCTGCAGGAGGTGGCGACCGAGCAGTACGTCGACATCCCCGCCGAGGTGCTCGACGTCTACAAGCTGTGGAGGCCGAGCCCGCTCTACCGAGCGCACCGGCTCGAGAAGGCCCTCGGCACTCCCGCGCGGATCTACTACAAGTACGAAGGCGTGTCTCCGGCCGGATCCCACAAGCCGAACACCGCAGTCCCGCAGGCGTTCTACAACGCCAAGGCGGGGATCAAGAAGCTGACCACGGAGACCGGTGCCGGTCAGTGGGGGACGGCGCTGGCGTTCGCGTGCGCCCAGTACGACCTCGAGTGCGAGGTGTGGCAGGTCCGGGCGTCATACGACCAGAAGCCGTATCGCCGCATCATGATCGAGACGTTCGGCGGCACCGTCCACCCGAGCCCGTCCGACCTCACCGAGGCCGGCCGCACCATCCTCGCCCAGGACCCCGGCTCGTCCGGCTCGCTCGGCATCGCGATCAGTGAGGCGGTCGAGGTGGCGGCACAGGACCCGGCGACCAACTACGCGCTGGGCAGCGTGCTCAACCACGTGCTGCTGCACCAGACCATCATCGGCGAGGAGGCTCTGCTCCAGCTCGCCAAGATCGGCGAGAGGGTCGACCTCCTGGTCGGCTGCACCGGCGGTGGGTCGAACTTCGGCGGCCTGATGTTCCCGTTCCTGCGCGAGAAGTGGGCGGGCCGGATGTACCCCGTCGTACGCGCCGTCGAACCGGCCGCCTGCCCGTCGCTGACCCAGGGCACATACGCCTACGACTTCGGCGACACGATCGGTCTGACCCCGCTGATGAAGATGCACACGCTCGGCCACGACTTCGTCCCCGACCCGATCCATGCCGGTGGCCTGCGCTACCACGGCATGAGCCCCCTGATCAGTCACCTGTACGAGGAGGGTCACCTCGAGGCGGTCGCCAAGCCGCAGTCGGAGTGCTTCGCAGCGGGCGTGCTCTTCGCCCGCACCGAGGGAATCGTCCCGGCGCCGGAGCCCACGCACGCCCTCGCGGCAACGATCGAGGAAGCGCTGCACTGCAAGGAGTCCGGCGAGGAGAAGGTCATCCTGACCGCTCTGTGCGGCCACGGCCACCTGGACCTGCCGGCGTACGACGCCTATCTGTCGGGCTCGATCGTCGACCACGGGTGGGAGGACGCCGACCTGCAGGCCGCGGTCCGCGCGGCGCTGGAGAATCTGCCGACCCTGGTCTGAGCCCAACTACGGAGGCGTGCTGGGGCGGGTGGTCAGGGGCCGCGGCAGACGCCTCCCGTCGGCGGTCGTAGGCTCGCCACGTGCTTGCGTGGTGGGCCCGTCGAGTCGCGCTCGGCGACCGGAACGGGTTCAGAGAGTGGCGCTGTGACGGCACCGGCCGATCGGCCGACGGTCGATGACGTCGTACGCCGTCGTGCCGGTCGGTCTTGTGGTCAGCGGTCGCACCGAGCTGATCGAGGACCACTGGGAGCGAGAGGTCGCCACCCTCCAGCTCGACGAGGGTGTGGTCGGCGCGGACGCCACGGTCGGGCTGGCTGACTTCTCGCACGCCGAGATCGTGTTCGGCTTCCACCTGTCGACCCAGGCACGCACCACCCTCGCCCATCCGCGTGGCAACGAGGCCTGGCCGCTGGTGGGCGTCCTGAGCGGCCGGGGGCCACACCGTCCCAACCACCTCGGCGTCACGGTCTGCCGGCTGCTAGAGGTCGACGGCCTGCGCGTGACCGTCCGCGGCCTCGACGCGATCGTGGGGTCTCCGATCTTCGACGTCAAGCCCTACTCGCCCGAGCTCCTGCCCCGCGGTGAGGTCCACGGACCGCCATGGATTACCGAGCTGATGCGCGACTACTACGACTGAGCCGACCGTCGAGAGTGCCTGAGCATCCTAGTTGCTGCATCACACATGCGATGACATGTGCAACACATGCTATCGTCGCTGAATGACGAGGATGCTTCAGGTGCGCAACGTCCCCGACGACGTGCACGAGCAGCTCCAGCGCCGCGCCGCCGAGGCCGGGATGACGCTGTCGACGTATGTGCTTCGTCAGCTGGAGGACGTCGTTGCACGACCGACCCGTGCCGACGTGTTCGCGCGGGCGGCCAGGAGCGGAATGTCAGCTCCGCTGACCAGGGCCGCTGGGATCATCCGGGCTGAGCGGGACAGGCGGTCGTGATCGTCTGCGATGCCGGCGTCCTCGTCAGCGCGGTGGCCGACCATGGGAGCTCGGGTGCGCAGGCTCGCGAGCTGCTGGGGAGTCAGCCGCTCCACGCTCCCTACCTGGTCGATATCGAGGTGGTCTCGGCCCTGCGTGGGCTGGTTCGTGGGGGGAGCGCCGAACCGGCGGCCGCGCTTGCAGCACTGGCACGCTTCGCAGAGCTCAGCGTCATCCGCCACGAGCATGAGCCGCTGTTGGCGAGGATCTGGGAGCTCAGGGACGACGTCACCGCCTATGACGCGGCTTACGTCGCACTGGCCGAGCTCCTCGACGTACCCCTCTTGACCGGCGACGCAGGGCTGGCGCGGGCTGCTGACGACCACTGCGAGGTCAGGCTCATCGTCGGGTGGGGCCAGCGAACCGGTGAACCATCGGTCGCCGATGTCGGCTTGCCGACGGACGCCGACCTCGCCTGCATGGGGGTCATCCGCGCGCGACGGTGAACGCCGTCGCCGGGTGCGGCCAACGACCAGCGACCATGCAGGCCTGCTCGACCTGGGCGGCCAGGGCCAGCAGCCGGTGGTCCTGGC
>JACDHG010000130.1 GCA_013821195.1 Propionibacteriales bacterium | reverse complement strand
ACGCGTGGAGCCGTCCCCGGGGGCAACACCGAGCGGGAGGGACTGATGGTGGTCGACCGGGCGACCGGTGCGAACCTCGCACAGCTACCGATGTCGTTCGGGCTCGCCCTCCGGACCGCACCCGTCGGCTGGCTAGACAACGGCATCGTGCTGCTGAGGCTCGGCGACGACGTCCTGGCCTGGGAGTTCGAGACCGGCGAGCTGCAACGCATCGCCGCGATAGGCGGCCCGGCGACCTTGTCCGCCGCGCCGGCGTTGGTCGAGCGCGGTGGGCGGTGACAAGGCAGTTAGTGGCCACTCGGTGCTCCCGCCATCCGGTAGGACTCCTCGAGCAACTCCCGAAGCTCGTCGATCTCCACGTGCGCGAGCCGTACGAGGACGAGGCTTGTCGACCTCTCGTGGTGCGGGGTCCAGAAGTAGGTCTCAGGGGCGCCGCTGGCGAGGGCGTCGCGCTCGTCGGTCTTCACGGTGACCACGCCGTCGTCCCACATGCGCGCCATCAGGGTGCGGGCGAACCAGGCGGGTTGAGCCCAACTGCTGCGTTCAGTCACCCCCGGCATTGCGAGACACAGCCGCCGGACCTCGCTCTCGGTGGTCATTGCCACACTGTCGCGCGTTCTGGGGCAGACCTCCACCCGGTTGGTCAAGGCTGCGCTGAGCGCGGCGCATCACGCGCGTGACGCTCGGCGTGACAGCGCCCGGAGGACGTGCGGTTGCCTAAGATGATCGGCCATGGATCGAGTGCGAGGATAGCGCCCACCGCCCACTGCTGCGGTGGTCCACAACCCCGCACTGGATGACGACCGGTCGACCGGTCGCGCACACCGCCTGCGCCGCCCGCAGGCCGCGGGCCGCAGGCCGCAGGCATCCCCGGGCCCGAGACGGCTGTCGGTTCGCTCATGATCCGAGCATGGTGCCTGAATCGCGCATGGTCTCACCGGGCTTCGGCAAGTACGCCCGGGCCGACCGGGTCTTCGCGGTGGAGCCCCGGCGAGGGGACGATCGGAGCGTTGGTTGGCGCACGCGGGGGTGGGTCGAGGGCATCGGTGACCCGGTCATTGCCTCGCGCACCGAGCGCACGACCCTGCACGACATCGGCCAGCAGGACCTTGCCGACGTACCGCTGGTGGACGAGGTGCTCGGCCTGGCCGCCCTGTTGGCCGCCGCGGCCTACGCCGGCCGAGTGGAGCTCGGCGACCTGGGGTGCCGGGCACGGCGGCTCCTGGCCGAGTGACTCGCGAACCGCGTGCCGCTTTGTCACCCCCGCCTAGTTTCTCCGCACCTCGCATGCAGACTCGTCGAGCAGGGGCCCGATGCGAGTGAGGGCTGGCGGACCACTCCGCCGACAAGGCCGATGCTACGGGCGTTCCGTCGAGGGCGTGCCTGGACGGGGATGGCGCGACCGTGACAAACCTGTTCTCGACCAGGACCAACAAGGAGTCGGTCTACGGTGCCAGTACACCGACTGTGCGGCCGAGGCGATGCGGGTCCGGATCGTCAAATCCGCAGACCGCAACGGGAGTCCTCAGGGCACCAGGTACTCGCTGTCCCGGGCGTCGGTGATGCCCATGTGCCCCGGCGCGTGGCCGATCGCGAAGTCGGGCTTGGACTCCATCACCGCCGCTTGCGGCGTCACCCCGCAGGCCCAGAAGACGGGCAGTTCCCCCGGCCGCACCTCTACCGGGTCACCGAAGTCGGGCGCGTCGAGGTCCGTGACGCCGATCGTCCGCGGGTCGCCCACGTGCACGGGCGCGCCGTGGACCGCGGGATAGCGGGCCGTCACCTTTACAGCAGTGGCGACCAATGATGCCGGTACGGGACGCATCGACACCACCAGCGGACCGCCGAGACGACCCGCGGGAAGGGTGCGGAGGGAGGTCCGGTACATGGGCACGTTGACCCCCATCTCCTGGTGGCGCAGGGTCACCCCGGCCTCGGCCAGAGCCGCCTCGAAGGTGAAGCTGCAGCCGATGAGGAAGGCGACCAGGTCGTCGCGCCACACCGCCCGCGCGTCGGCCACCTCGCCAACGAGCTCACCTCGCTCGAAGATCCGGTAGGCCGGCAGGTCGGTGCGCAGGTCCCCGCCGAACAGCCTGGTGGACACCACACCGGGGTCGGAGACGTCCAGCACCGGGCACGGCCGCGGGTTGCGCTGGGCGTAGAGCAGCATGTCGTACGCGAGCGCCCGAGGGACCGCTATCAGGTTCGCCTGCGTCCACCCGGCGCACCACCCGGCCGTCGGCACGCGCAGCCCGCCACGAAACTCCGCCCGGGCGTCGGTAGGGCTCTTCCAGGCTGGCTCCGTCACGAGTACCCCTTCCCCTGAACACGCCGGAAGCGCAGGTGCTGGCCCGGTCGAGCCTGGCCGGCACGGTCGACGTCGTCCCCGATGACCACGGCGATCACGGGGTAGCCGCCCGTGACCGGATGGTCGGCCAGGAACAGCACGGGTTGGCCGCCGCTGGGCACCTGCAAGGCGCCGCGCACGACACCCTCACTGGGCAGCTCGTCGTCCACCGCCCGATCGAGCGCGGGACCATGCAGCCGCATGCCCACCCGGTTGCTGTCGCTGGTGACCTCATAGCTGGCCTGCAGCAGCGACTCCATCGCCGCCGGCGTGAACCAGTCGTCTCGCGGCCCGGTGACGACACGCAGCTCCACCTCGTCGTCGGGGGGCGCAGGGACCGCGGCCAGGTCGACGACCGGCCAGTCGCCCGGCGACGGCCCGACGGACAGCACCGCACCCTGCTCGACGGGGGGCGGGCCCAGCCCCGACATGACGTCGGTCGACCGGGACCCCAGCACGGGCGGCACGTCGATGCCGCCGCGCACCGCGAGGTAGGAGCGCAGCCCGCCCGCCGGTGTCCCCACCGTCAGCACTGACGCGTCGGGCAGGGCAACGACACTGTTCCCCGCAACACCGCGGTCGTCCACGCTCAGCGGCCCCACGGCACCGGTGACCGACACCAGCAGGTCGCCGCGCGCTCTCACCGCAAGGCCGCCGAGCGTCACTTCCAGGCCCGCGGCGTCCTCTGCGTTGCCGAGCAGCCGGTTGGCCAGCCGCAGGCTGCGCCGGTCCACCGCGCCGGACTCGCCGACACCGAGCCGGACCAGGCCGGGCCGACCGAGATCCTGCACGGTGGTGGCGGGCCCGGCCTGCTCGACGACGAGCGCCTTCATCCGACGTCCCGAAAGCGGACCCGGGCGCCGGGCACGAGCAGTGCCGGCGGGTCACGGTCGAGGTCCCACAGCACCGCGTCGGTACGCCCGATGAGCTGCCAGCCGCCGGGGGAGTCGCGCGGGTAGACCCCGCTGAAGGGGCCGGCAAGTCCGACGGAACCGGTCGGAACGCGGGTGCGCGGGTCGTCGCGACGCGGCACGTGCAACCGCTCGTCACCGCCGACAAGATAGCCGAACCCGGGGGCGAAGCCGACGAACGCCACCGTCCACTCGATGGAGGTGTGCAGGTCGACGACCTCGGCCTCGGGGAGCCCGGTGAGCCGGGCCACATCCGGCAGGTCGTCACCGTCGTAGCGAACCGGGATCTCCACCGGGGCGTGCTTGGGACGGGAGGAGCCGCCACGCGGGCGGGTGGACCGCAGCGTGCGCGCGACCGCGCCGGCGTCCGTCTTCGACGGGTCGAAGCGCACGAGCAGCGTGCGGGCCGCGGGGACGACGTCGACGACACCTGACAGGGCGGTGTCGAGTAGCGCGCCGTAGAGGTCGAGCACCGCATCGAGATCGTCCAGCTCGGCAAGCACCGCGGCGTCTCCGCAGGGCAGCAGCCTCATGCGAAGGCGGCGAGATCGACGCCCGCCTCGGACAGCGCTGTCCGCACCGCCCGAGCCATCGCCAGCGCCCCCGGGCTGTCACCGTGCACGCAGATCGAGTCGGCGTGCACGTCGACGACGTCACCGTTGACGGCCTCGACCTCGCCGAGCGTCGCCAACCGCACGCAGCGCCGCGCCACCTCGTCGACGTCCTGCAGCACGGCGTCGGGGAGCCGGCGGGACACGAGCCGGCCCTCCGGGGTGTACGCCCGGTCGGCGAAGGCCTCCGCGACGGTATGCAGTCCCGCCGCGTCAGCCAGCCGCAGCCAGGCGGACCCGGGAAGCCCCAACACCGGCAGCGCGGGGTCGTAGGCCCGCACCGCCGCCACGACCGCGGCCGCCTGCTCCTCGTGCTCGACGATGGCGTTGTACAGCGCCCCGTGCGGCTTGATGTAGGCGACCCGGCTGCCGGCAACCCGCGCGAACGCCTCCAGCGCGCCGATCTGGTACAGCACGTCGGCGGTCAGCTCCGCCGGCTCGACGTCGAGGAAGCGACGTCCAAACCCTGCGAGGTCGCGATAACCGACCTGCGCCCCGATGACGACACCGTGGGCAGCGGCGTCCGCGCAGACCCGGCCCATGATCTGGGGGTCACCGGCATGAGCACCGCAGGCGACGTTGGCGCTGGTGACGACCTCGAGCAGCCCCTCGTCGTCGCCGAGCGTCCAGATCCCGTACCCCTCGCCGAGGTCGCTGTTGAGGTCCACGCCGCCGCCTCCCGCTGCTCAGAACAGCTCGGCCAGACCGGTGAGCGAGTTGTAGCCGAGGTAGACGGTGAGGATCCACGCCAGCGCCCCGATCCCCACCAGCCAGCGTGGGTAGGCGTAGCCGTGCAGCAGGTCCAGCCGCCGGGCGGCCACCCAGAGCAGCAAGCCGAGTCCGACGGGCAGGATCAGCCCGTTGAAGGCGCCCGCGAAGATCAGCAGCTGGACGGGCGCGGCGCCGAGGACCAGGAACAGCGCGGCCGACAAGGCGATGAACCCCACGACGACCCACCGCTCGTAGCGAGCGACCCACGGACCCAGCACCTTGAGGAAGGACACCGAGGTGTACGAGGCGCCGATCACTGAGGTGATCGCGGCCGACCACAAGATGACGCCGAAGACGATCTGACCGCCCGTGCCGAGAGCTGCGTCGAATGCCGACGCGGGCGGGTTCTCCGGGTCGAGCTTCGCCCCGCCGGCGACAACCCCGAGGACCGCCAGGAACAGCAGCACACGCATGACGGCGGTCAATGCGATGCCGATGACCGAGCTGCGGGTGATCTCTTTGACGTTCTCCACACCGCGCACCCCGTTGTCCACCAGCCGGTGCGCCCCGGCGTAGACGATGTAGCCGCCGACGGTGCCGCCGATGAGGGTGGTGATGACCAGAAAGTCGACGGTCTCCGGCGCCACCGTCTGGACGAGAGCGTCCCCGACAGGCGGACTCGAGGTGATGGCAACGTACGTGGTCAACGCGATCATGACCACGCCCAGCACGATCACCAGCCGGTCCATCGCCATCCCGGCCCGGCGCAGCAGGAAGATCACGATCGCCACCCCTGCCGAGATCGCGCCGCCGATCTTGGGATCGAGCCCGAGGATCGCCTCGAGGCCGAGCGAGGTGCCCGCGACATTGCCGATGTTGAAGATCAGCCCGCCGAGCACGTCGAGACCGGCGAGCAAGAAGCCGGCGCCGGGAAGCACGCTGTTGGCGAGATCCTGAGCGCGGCGACCGGCGACGCCGATGATCCGCCACACGTTGAGCTGGATCGCAATATCCACCAGGACCGACACGAGGATGGCGAACGCGAAGGCCGCCCGCAACTGGTCGGTGAAGGTGGTGGTCTGGGTGATGAACCCGGGGCCGACCGCCGAGGTGGCCATCAGGAACATCGCGCCCACGAACCGGGCTCTGCCCGAGGAGGCCAGCTGGGTGGGCTGCGGCTGCGACCCCGAGGCGCCGTCGGCGCCCGTGCGGTCTTCGGCGCGCTCTGACATGGGTCCTCCCGGGGCGGGCTGGTGGCGGAAAACGGCCGTACAGCTTCCTCAACACGCGGGCTATGTGCGATCGCAAGCCTGCTGGCCCGCGACCGCCTCGTCAAGGTCCGCCGGGAGCACGGCGAGCCAGGAATCGCAGTATCGTCGCGGTCATCGGCAGCACGTGGGACCCCTCGGCTGACGGCGTACTGCGTCTGCCGTCCGGACGGCTGTTGCGAGGCCGGGGGCTGCGCCGACCTGTGCCCAGCGGCCCGCCACCCGACTTCGTCTTGCACCTGCTCAGCCGGCCTCCGCCCCCGACCGCTTGGGAGGTGCGCTGGGTCAAGTGGCGCGACTACGGTCTGCCCCGAGACCGCGACGACGCCGCCGACTCGCTGCGGGAGGCTTGGCGTCGAGCCGAGCGCGAGCGGGTGGAGGTTGCCTGCGCGGGCGGCCGAGGGCGGACCGGCACGGCGCTCGCCTGTGTCGCCGTGCTGGACGGTGTGCCGGCCGCCCAGGCCGTGGACTTCGTCCGACGGCACTACGACCTACGTGCGGTGGAGACGCCGTGGCAGCGCCGGTACGTCGCCCACTTCTCCTTCCGGTAGTCGCAGGGGTCAGTCGATGGCTTGATCTGCCCTCGGCCTTGGGACGGACAGAGCTTGCGAACGCACTGCACAGGCTGGCCGACGCTGGGGTTCTTGGCGGCGCCACCTACGACGGCCCGGTCGGGCTCGAAGCGCAAGAACACGGCTGCCGGTTGCTGACGCTCGGCCAGCGCGGCCAGCGCCCATCGCTGTGGTGGGGGCGTACGACACCCGGCTCACCCCGAGCGACTGCAGCTCGGCCGGGTTCGGCACCCCTGGCATGGCCAGCAGGCTCAGCCGGCCGGGTCCGAAACAGTTGACCAGCTCGCCGATCTCGTCAGGGTGTGAGCACCCGGGCACGAAGATGCGGTCGGCGCCGCCGGCCAGAAAAGTCATCCCCCGGCTCTTAGCGGCGTCGAGCCGGCCGACGCGGTCCAGACCGGTGTCGGGTAAGTACACGTCCGTACGGGCGTTGAGCACGATCGGCACCCCCTCGGCCGCTCCAGCCCGCACGGCCGTCTCGACGGCCGCGACCGACTCGTCGATCGGGCGCATCGCGTCCTCGAGGATGGCCCCAGCAACGCCGGCGCCGATCGCCGCACGGATCGTCCGGTCGACATCGCCATACCCGGACTCCAGGTCGGCGGTCACCGGCAGGTCGACTGCGGTGACGATGCGACCAATCGCCTGGAGCATCAGTTCGACGGGATGCGCTCCCCGTCGGGAAAGCCAAAGCTGGCGGCGACCGCAGCCGCGGCCGCCGCCGTGGCGGAGGCCACGTCCTACACGTTCACGAGGACGAGGAGCTCCGAGTCGGTGTGGAGCTGACGCAGCTGCTGGGTCCGCACCCGGGCCAGCCTGCCACCGCGGGCCTGGGGTCGTCGCACTTAGGTGGCATTCACCGCGGTAGTGGGCGGGTGCATCTTGACGGTCGAATACCATTCAGATTTCAACTATCATCGATATCGAGGAACCGACCTGACTCGACAGCTTGGCATCAGGATGGGACAAGCCATGACGACAACCAGCCGCCTGGGCGCTGACCAGGCCCCCGCGCCGCCCGCCTCGTATGCGCCCCAGATCCTGCCGGCCACCACGACCATGTCGGCGGTCACGCTGCACGCCGCGGACCTGAACCGGTTGGCGGCGTACTACCGCGAGGCGCTCGGCCTGATGGACGTCGCCACGGACAACCCGAGCACGGGAGCCAGCCGCGGCGAAGCGGGCCGCATCGTGCTCGGCAGCGGCAACACACGGCTGGTCGTGCTGGAGCACACCCC
>JACDHG010000129.1 GCA_013821195.1 Propionibacteriales bacterium | reverse complement strand
GTCCAGATGGACTGTTCACATCGCAAACCTGCGATGCAGACCGGGGGTTTGCGCTGTCATCCTGGACGCATGGATGCAAGGCACCTGCGACGGCTCAGGCACGGTCGAGGAAGTCGTCGAGCACGCGCGCGCTGAACTCGAGCGCGTCGACGGGAACCCGCTCGTCGACGCCGTGGAAAAGCCCGGTGAAGTCCAGGTCAGGGGGCAGCCGCAACGGCGAGAAGCCGAAGCAGCGGATGCCCAGCTTGCTCCAGGCCTTGGCGTCGGTGCCGCCCGACATCAGGAACGGCAGCACGGTGGCGTCAGGATCCTCGGCCAGCAGTGACGCCTTCATCGCCTCCACCAGCGGACCGTCGAAGGGCGTCTCCAGCGCCTTGTCGCGCACGAGGACCTCATAGCTGACGTTGTCGGGAAGGAGCGATCGCAGTGTCGCGAAGAACTCATCCTCGTAGCCCGGGAGGAAGCGTCCGTCGACGCTCGCCGTCGCCTCCCCCGGTATGACGTTGTGCTTGTAGCCGGAGTCCATCATCGTCGGGTTCGCCGTATTGCGGACCACGGCTGCCAGCATCCGCGCCGCGGGTCCGAAGTGCTCGATGAGGGCGTCGACGTTGTCCTCCACGTTGGCGGTGCCCGTGAGTGTGGCGACCTCCTCGAGCAAGGCCCCCATGGAGGGGGTCACCCGGATCGGCCACTCGTGGCGGCCGATCGCCGCGACCGCCTCGGCAACTGCCGTCACGGCGTTGTCAGCGTTGCGCATGGAGCCGTGACCAGCGGTCCCCTGCGCCCGGAGCCGCAGCCACGCGATGCCCTTCTCGGCCGTCTCGACGAGATAGAGCCGCCTACCGTTGATCGTCGTCGAGAAGCCCCCGACCTCCCCGATCGCCTCTGTGCAGCCCTCGAACCATTCGGGTCTTCGGTCGGTCAGCGGATGGGCGCCCTGGATGCTGCCCGCCTCCTCGTCAGCGGTGAACGCCAGCGTCACCGCCCGCTTCGGCGGCTCGTCTGCCCTCGCACGCGCCCGCACCACCGACAAGATGGCGGCATCGAAGTCCTTCATGTCGACGGCTCCGCGCCCCCAGACGTAGCCGTCCAGCACCTCGGCCGCGAACGGGTCGACCTTCCAGTCGTGCTTCGCGGCTGGTACGACGTCGAGGTGTCCGTGGATGAGCAGCCGGTCACCGTCGCCTGGGTCGCCCCAGTGGGCCACCACCGACGTACGCCCCTTCGTCGGTTCGAACAGCTGCGGCTCGATCCCGACCTCGGACAAGAGGCCGGCCACGTATTCGGCAGCCACCCGCTCACCAGGTCCGGAGTCATCGCCGTAGTTCGACGTGTCGATCCGGATCAGGTCGCGGCAGATCTCGGTGACCTCGGCCTCGGGCCGGTAGCTGCGGCTCATCGCCTCATCATGCCCCCAGCGCAGTGAGGGCATGCCCCTGGACCTTTGATATCGTGGTGCGTCGCTCACCGAGTTCTCGTTGGGCACCCACGTCCGGGTGGCGGAATAGGCAGACGCGCTAGCTTGAGGTGCTAGTGCCCGTATCAGGGCATGGGGGTTCAAGTCCCCCCTCGGACACTCACAAAGACCAGGTCAGGCAGCCAGCTGCACGCCCACGGCGACGGCAGGGTCCGCCTCAGCTTGCGGGCGTGGCTGGTGCGCTGTCCCAGGTGACTCAGCTGGCCGACAAGGCCGCCGAGCCGGCAACCCCAGCGTTCGGGACCTCGGTAAGCGTGGACGAGCCCACCCTTGTCAACGACGACGAACTGGTGGCCGCCAACAGCGGATCTAGTCCGCCGCCGTGCTCAGTCAAGTCGTGCTTGCACCTGTCACCGGGCTCGTCGCGGCCACCGCGGGCTTCCAGTGGGCCTTCGCGCTCAACACCGCCAGCTACACCGTCAGCGCCCTTGCGCTCCGCGGCCTGCGAACCGGAGAGCATCCCCCGCCGGTGACATCCTCAACCATCTGGGCGCAGGGATGGGAGGCGCTCAGCTTGCTCCGCAGCGACCGGCTCCTTACAACGCTCGCGTTCGCCCAAGCGTTGGCAGCCCTCTCCGCGGGCGCGACGAGTGCGCTGCTTGTCGTTCTCGCGGCTCGACACCTCGACCAAGATGGGGGCGGGTACGGCGCCATGATCGCGGCCATCGGAGTCGGTGCCGTCCTCGGACCGCTGATCCTGAGCCGATACGCCGACCGCGTCCGGACGGAGCAGGTGATCTTTGGGGCCTTCGGCCTCCGCGGCATCGTCGACCTCTTCTGGCGACTTTCACGGCGCTCCCCGTGGCACTCGGATCGTTAGCGCTCTACGGCCCCGGCACGAGCCGCCCTCGGATCGTCCGCGATGAGCTGTGCAGAGGGACGAGTCTCTGGTTCAGTCGGACGGGCCGGACGTCTGGTACCGCGACGGCAGCGCGTGGTTCACCCGCCCCGCGAGCTCCGGAGCACAGGAGCGGAGGCTGTACCGCGTCAAGATGAGCAGCGACACGGTGGTCCCCGTCTCGTCATTCGATGGGAAAGCTGACGTTGGGGTAGCGGCGCGCGAACTCCAATATTGCTTCGACATGCGGACGCACTCGGGCCGTGCGGTCTCCTCCGTCCGGTGGGCAGACCCTGCCGAACAGCATGCAGCTCTCGGTGCACCCGCTGAGCGTCGATCTTCGGCGCCTGCATCTTCGGATGCGGCACAAGCAGTGTTGGTGAGCCACCGGCGATGACCGCCGGGGCCTTCGGGTCTGTCGAGTCCAGCAGCATGACGACGGCCAGGACGAGCAGCCCGACCATGAGAAGACTCACGACCAGGTATGTCAGCCGGACGCGGCGATTCTCCGAGGCGGTCGACAGCGGCCTCAACCGGACCCGACTCGACTCGACTCTGACCATTGTCGGAGCTGCGGTGGCTGACCGCGCGTTCGTCCTCAGGCCTCCGTGAAGATTGGCTGGGCCCAAACTCTGTTGGCATGTGTGTCAACGCAGGTTCGCCCCTCCGTCGTCGACCTTAGGGATGCGAACGTTAAAGCGGGTCCCGCGCTCTACGATGCTGGTGGCGGTGACATCGCCACCATGGGCACGGACCAATGTCGCCACGACGGCCAGTCCGATCCCCGAGCCGCCGGTTCGGCATTGGCTGCCGCGGTAAGCGGTCGAAGACTCGACCGACCTCGTCGGGCGGGATTCCCGGCCCGTCGTCGCGCACTTCCAGTACGGCCCAGCCCTCGGTGATGCCGGTTGAGACGGTAACGGTCCCTCCTGGTGGCACGAACTTCAACGCGTTGGTCAGCAGGTTGGTCACCACCTGCCGCAGCCTCGTCTCGTCACCGCTGACGACGGCCGGCTGCAGATCTAGGATCAGCTGAAGGCGCTGCTCCTGGAATCTGTGCTCAAGGTCGGATGCGACAGGAGTGACGACTTCGGACAGGTCGAGCATCTGGGGGCGCAGGGTGAACGCTACGCCGTCTGCGGACGTCATCGTTTCCAAGTCGGCGACCAGTCGACCCAGGCGCAACGTCTCGTCGTGAAGCGATGAGACCACTGTGGGAGTGGGCTCGGTCACTCCGTCCTGTACAGCCTCGAGGTGGCTGCGCAGGATCGCCAACGGAGTGCGCAGCTCGTGCGCGACGTCGGCGGCAAGGGACCGGCGTATGACGTCTTCTCGCTCGACGGACTCAACGAGGTCGTTGAAGGCGCGAGCCAGCTGGGCTATCTCGTCGCTTCCGCCCACCACCGCCCGCCGAGTGCGGTCACCCGCCTGCAGCTCCCGCGCGGCGACGGTGAGCTCGGTCAGCGGCCGGATCATGCGGCGCGCAAACACAACGCCCAGGCCCACTGCGGCCAGGCCAGCCCCGAGTCCGCCCACGGCAAGTAGTGCATTGACGGATCGTCGGAACTCCTGGTCGGCCAGGGGCACCGTCCCTTCGGGGAGACGAAGAAACAAGGTGCCGACCGACTTGCCTCCCACGGTCAACGACACAGACGCCTCTGGCAGCAGCCGGCCGGAAGAGGTCATCTCACGATGCATTCGCGCCATATCTGGACCCATCTGGCTGTCTGTCAGCGACCACACGACCGCGCCTGTCCCGTCCACGAGGCGTACTTCGGCGCCGGTCATCGCGACCGCCGGACCAAGCTGGTCAAGCCGACCAAGGTCGAAGCCCTCCGGAGTGTCGTAGGCGGAGGTGAACGCTGTGGCCAGCTGGCGTTCACGGCCTGCACGCTGTTGGTCGAGGTAAGAGTCGAATTGGTCGCGAAAGGCGACGTTGACCAAGACGGCCGTCAGCAGTGCTGATCCCAGGCCGACCACGGCGAAGGCAAAGGTGAGCCTGCGGCCGAGGCTGCTAGCCATCTGCGTCCGGTCCAAACTTGTAGCCGATCCCGGGAACGGTCAAAACATAGGTCGGGTTGCGCGGATCGTCTCCCAGCTTGCGGCGCAGGTTCTTCACGTGCACGTCGACGGTGCGCTCATAACCCTCGTAGTCGTAGCCCTGCACGCGGCTGACCAGTTCATAGCGTGACCAGGCACGCCCCTGCCGCCACCCATACCCTCCATACCCTCCATCCCATCCATGCCCTTGGACATCTTCGAGTGCATCTGCTTCACCATCTCGCGGTCCATCATGTTCGACATCTTGGTCGTCATATGGACAGCGGGGGCGATGAGTCGAGGGATGGCGGGTAACGTGCTCACCCAGATCGCGGCAGCCCAGAAGGCTCTGGACGGTGCGGCACGGGTGATCACGCGCAACTACCTCGAGCGATGTGTCACCGACGCGATCACCAGCGGCGACCCTCTCATCTATGACGAGGTGATGAAGGTCATCGACCGCCACCGCTGAGCCTGTCGACTGTCTCGCTCGCATTGTCTCGTCGCCCCAGGAGTACTGATGTCGAACACCCGCAAGACCGCCAACCGCCCGCGCTCTGGCTCGACGACCGCGAGTAAGGACCGGAGCCGCCCCGGCAGCGTTACGGCACGGACCGCCACCGCGAAGTCAGCGCGCCGGTGGTGGCCGATCGCCGCAGCCGCGGCCCTGGTCGTCGGCGGGATCTACGTGGCCACTCAGTCCGGAGACCCGGGTGGCTCAGATGCGGGCGCGCCGTACGTGGGTGGAGATCTGCACAGCCTGATCGCCATCGACGGTCGGCTCTACGTCGGCGGCCACGACGGTGTCGCGATGTCGACCAACGAAGGTCGGTCATGGGAGGCGGTGTCTTCACTAGAAGGCGCGGACGCAATGGGTTGGGCGCAGACCAGCAGCGGGTTGCTTGTCGGTGGCCACCCCGGCCTGTACACGTCCAACGACAACGGCGCCACGTTCACCAAGGCGACCGGTGACTCGCAGGTCGGTGACGTCCACGCCGTCGGCGCCGCGGGAGACACGGTTTACGTCGCCTCCCCCGAGGCCGGGCTGCTGGCCAGCAGCGACGGCGGCGCCACCTGGACGTCGCGCAACGATGCGGTGGGGCAGACGTTCATGGGCACCATCCTGGTCGACCCCTCCGATCCAGAGCACCTGATCGCCCCGGACATGCAGAACGGGGCGGTCACCAGCAGCGACGGAGGACGAACGTGGACCACGATGGGCGGGCCCGGCGCGACGATGTTTGTCGCGTGGGACACGTCCGACACCCAGCGGCTGATCGCGGTGGGCATGGACGGTGGCGCCCTCAGTCGCGACGGAGGAGACACCTGGACCGAACTGCCGCTCCCCGACGGGACCTCGGCGGCCACCTTCTCCGAGGACGGCACCACCCTATATGCCGCCGCGCTGGACGGCGACGCCGCCCGGGTCTCCCTCAGCACCGACGATGGACTGACCTGGAGCGAGCTCTAGACCCCCAGCCGCCCCACCTGCCTTACTCAGCGGCGGGGCGTGAATCCACGTCGAAGTTCCCGATGTGTCGCTGCATGTTTTTGCGGGCGCAGCCGCCGCATCAGGCCCGGACCCCGGGAGGAGATAGTCGCGGTGATCGCGACGTCTGCGGCTCCGCCCCGGCGGAAGACCAACGCCAACGCCGGGAGTCCCGGTGGACCTCATCAGACCTGGTGCTCTCTGTCCGTGCCGAGTGCCGTCGGCCGCGTCTATGGCACGGGCGTGGTGCGCTGCGCGGCCTGCTCACGCCGCTGCTCGTCCTGCTTGCGCCTCCCGTACCGGGTCATCCCCGGCGGTTTGTAGAGGTTCAGCACCTGGATCGCTAACAACACCACAAGGCCGAGTCCGGGATGGAAAAGGTCACCCCCGAGCTCCTCGAGTTTGGCACCTGTCGCCACTCGCGCTTCGTCTGCCAGGGAGCTCGAGCAAGACCACAGTGGCAAAGGTGGTGAGGGAACTCGGGGCGCTCCTGCATCGGGGTGAGCAGGTCACCAGGGCGCAGCAGCAGCTCCTCGACCTGTTCCGAGACCTGCTGGCCGAGGTCGCAGCCTCCGGCAACCTCCGAGACGACGTCGCGCCCGACGAGCTCGCGAGTTACTGCCTGCACGCCCTCTCCGCAGCCAGCAGCCTCCCGTGCGAAGCTGCGGTCCGCCGGCTCGTCACCGTCACCCTCGCTGCGTTACGCCCCCCGCACTGACTTGCTCCGGTAGTCCGAGGAGCGTCCGCGGACATGGGCCCGCGCAGCCAACCGTGAAACGAGACCGTTCTGGGACGGCAATATCGGCGACTGGTCATGTCGGTCCGCTACTGGGACTGTCAGCCCCCCAATCGGGGGTTGACAAGGCTATCCCGATCACCACGGACTCCGCCATCGCGGCGCCACCTACCCCCGGCTTGGGTCCTTTGGCCTGCTGTTCTGCCAAGGTCTCTGTACGCACTAACCGGGCGCGACGACAATGATGTCGACGGGCCACCTGGCCGGACACGCCAGACCTCGGCTCGGTGAGGATCGTCGGCCAGCGCGACTGGCGCTTTTCGGCATCCCGGTCGTCGGCACGCTGTCGGCGTGGCTGCCGTGGCAGGCCTACGACGACCGTCCGATCTTCTCGTTCTACGCCGTGATGATGCGGCCGTTCATGGTCGTCGCGGTCGCCCTGGTGTGCGGCAGGCTCATCGGGCGCTCCCGCGCACCGACGCCTCGGCGTACGGCGGGGGTGGTGGTCGCCGGCTCGTTCCTGGTCCTGGTGCTGCTCAACTTCGCGTGGTTCTGGCCGATCTACACCAACCAGCTGCTCACGCACTCGGAGTGGCTGGACCGGGTCTGGTTCGAGTGCTGGATCTGAGGCCGCTCACCGCAGGAGAGCCCGGTCGTTTGGCCGACCGCGCGACACTTAGGTCCATGAGCCCCCAGCCACGCGTGCGTCGTGCCAGGACGGCGCTGGCCGTCTCCATACTCGTGTCGGCCCTCGCGGGGTGCGGCGGGTCCGGCGCAGAGCCCGAGGAGGGTGGCGCCGCCGAGCCCGACTCGGCTCCCGAGCTCACCGTGCCGCCCGCAGGGGATGTCGCCGAGGTAGGCAGCGAGCCACAGGGCCTGGTTTACGACCCGATCAGCGGGACGCTGTCGGTGGCGGTGCGCGAGCCCGACCGGCTGCTGGTGCTCGACCCCGAGACGCTGCGGCCCGAGCGCGACCTCCCGCTGCCGGCCCGCACCCGTCATCTCCAGGTCGTCCCCGGCGGAGGCACGGTGCTCGTCCCCAGCGAGGGCGCCGACCGCGTGCTGCAGGTCGACCCCGCCTCCGGGGAGACCACGGTGGTCGCC
>JACDHG010000128.1:5306-7689 GCA_013821195.1 Propionibacteriales bacterium | reverse complement strand
AGGCTTGACCGTCTCACCCATCGCTGCTCCGGGTCCCAGCCCGAGAGCTCCGGCCATGGTCAGCACTGTGATGAGGACCGCCGACGACGACGCTGCCCACCGTGAGGTGGTCATCGGCCGTCCGTGTTGTGGCTCCCAGGAGTCGGACACGGCGGCAGTCTAACCGGCCCCAAGGCTGAGTTGGGGGAGGAAACGGCCTGCTCACGCCATGGCTTGTTGCGGGCTCTGTTGTTGCGGGCTCTGCGTTGCGGGCTTTGCGTTCCTGCTGGCTCCACAGAGTCAGCGGGTGCTCTCCATCCGCAACCTATCGGCTGCGCTATGGAGGCCCTCCGCGATGTGGCGGTGCGCCTGGCGTCGACCTGCCGGTCCCGAAGATGGATCGACTACCGCGGGTGCCTCGGCGAACCTGATCGACAGCGGGATGGGAGGCGTGACCACCTCGATGTCGTACGTCGCCGCAATCGTGTCGAGGACGGCCCGCGAGTGCTTGGTGCGCCCGTCGAAGACGGTGGGCAGGACACCCATGACCTGCAGCGACGGCGCGCAGTCGTGGCGACAGCGAGCGTGATTGTCATCGCGCCGCATTGTGCCACCTTGAATTCCCCTCGAATGCTGAGATGCTGACGCGGTGCCCCTCGCGTTGGTCACCGGCCCCACATCCGGCATCGGACGGTCGTTCGCCCATGCGCTGGCGGTGGAAGGTCTCGACCTGATACTCGTCGCCCGCGACGGCCCCCGGCTCGAAGAGCTGGCCGATGAGCTGAGCCGCGCCGGCGATGTCGCATGTGAGGTGCTGGTCGCCGACCTGAGCGACCTCGAGCAGACGATGCGGGTAGAGGAGCGGCTGCGCAGACAGCCCTTCGACGTTCTCGTCAACAACGCGGGATTCGGGCTTCACCGTCCGTTCGAGGCCAACGACATCGAGACCGAGCAGCGCGGGTTGGACGTCATGGTGCGAGCCGTGATGCGGCTCACCCACGCCGCCATCGGACCGATGAGCGAGGTCGGCCGCGGTGACGTCGTCAACGTGTCGAGCGTCGCCGGATTCCTGCCGCGTGGGTCGTACGGCGCACACAAAGCCTGGCTGACGAGCTTCTCGACCTGGGCCAACCTGCACTACGGCCCCAAGGGAGTCCGCGTCATGGCGTTGTGTCCAGGCTTCGTTCGTACCGAGTTCCATCAGCGAATGGGTGCCGACATGGGCGCCATCCCGTCGTTTCTGTGGCTGGACTCCGACGACCTCGTCCGCGCCGGGCTCCGCGACCTACGCGACGGCAAGGCGGTCTCGATCCCGAGCAAGCGTTACAAGGCGCTCGTTGCTGCGTCCCGCTTCGCTCCTCGGGGTATCGTCGAGAAGCTCGCCAGGCAGGGCCGATGAGCACACCGCGCCGACTCGAGCTCCACCACTCGGTCCGCCGCGCCGTCGCGCAGACGAGCCGGGGGTCGTTCGCGACGTTCGTCTGCTCCCCCGGTGGCTCGTCGTTGCCGCGAGGCAGCGTCATCCTGCTCCCGGGATTCACGGGGTCCAAGGAGGACTTCGCGGAGCTGCTGCCACTGCTCGCCGACGCCGGATGGCAGGTCGCGGCATACGACCAGCGCGGGCAGTTCGAGACAGCTGGTGGGCCGGAGGACGACCTCACGCTCGGGGGGTATGCCGCCGACCTGGTCGCCCTGGCCGAGACGCTGTTCGGCGACGGCGAACGCGTTCATCTGGTCGGGCACTCCTTCGGTGGTCTGGTGGCGAGCACGGCCGCCGTCGCGGAGCCGGGCAGGTGGGCAAGCCTGACCTTGATGTGCTCCGGCCCGGGAGGCTTCATCGACGCCAAGGGCGAGGAGGCCAGGGACGGGGCCGCCCAGATCGAGCGGGACGGTCTCGAGCAGGCGTACGCGTTCAAGGTCCGCCGGGATCTCGAGCGAGGTCGGCCGGCGCCTAGCGAGGAAGTGGAGAGCTTTCTGCAGCACCGGTTCCTGTCCAACTCTTCTGAGTCGCTGGCCGCCATGGCCCGGCTGCTTGCGTCTGCACCTGACCTCACCAGCTCGCTCGCAGCCGTCGACATACCGGTCGCGGTGTTGCGCGGCGAGGACGACGACGCGTGGTCGCACGAGGTACAGAACGCGTTGGCTGAGGCGCTCGACACGTCCGTCGTCGTGATCGGTGGGGCGGCCCACTCGCCCGCAGTCGAGCAGCCGCAGGCGACCCGAGACGCCCTCGCCCGGATCTGGATGTCCTGACGGTCCACCGAGGTTGGCTTCGCAGACCGACCCTCGCCCCGCTCCGGTTAGCTCGACGTCGCCCGGTCCGCTCGAGGTCGCCCGTTCCGCTCGACGTCGCCGGTTCCGCTCGACGTCGCCGGTTCCGCTCGACGTCGCCGGTTTGCGATGT
>JACDHG010000128.1:0-5296 GCA_013821195.1 Propionibacteriales bacterium | reverse complement strand
CCCAAGACGGCCGCGGACCCGCACTCCGTGGACGCTGTGCCCGTCGTCAAGCCGGGCAGGGCAAACGGGCGGCTCAGAGCTCTTCGAGACCAGCCCAGGGGTCTCGGGGGGCAGCCACCGCCGACCCCTCGGGGCAGGACCGGTTGAAGTCGCACCAGCCACACAGGGCGCTGACGTGAGGAGGGTACATCCGGTCGGCCCCGGCCGCGTCGACGCCGGCCTTGAAACGCCCGTCCAGCTCGGCGACCTCCGCTGCGATCGAGTCCGCACGTCCGATGTGGCGGGTCAGGGCCTCGTCGGTGTGCTCCCAAGTCAGCACCTCGCCGGTCGGGAGGTGGTGCAACTCCACTCTGCGACACCGGCGGCGCAGCGTCCGCTCCGCCCCGGCGGCGTACACGGCCAGCGCCAACGACGTTCGGGCATCGTCGACGGTGAGCACATGTCGGCCCGTCTTGTAGTCCACGATGACCAAACCCTCACTGCCCCGGTCGTCGATCCGGTCCACCCGACCGAAGAGTGCGGCGTGGTCGGTCTTGAGCGCGACGGTCCGCTCCACGCCGATCGGCTCGTCGAGAGGGTCCAGCTCGGCGACGTACGTCTGCACCATCTCCCGCGCTCGTCGCTGCGCGGCGTCGCGCTGCGCAGCGTCGCGGAAGCCGTCGATCAGCCATGCGCGGTCGAGCAGGTCGCCGGCCCGCTCAACGGTTCGCTGCCCGACCGAGAGCTTCCACCAGTTCGCGAGGGCGGTGTGGACAGCCGCGCCGAGGGAGTTGTGCGCCCAGGGCGGCCCCCTGGGCGGCGCCGGCCGGTCGAGGTAGCCGAACCGGTAACGCCGCGGGCAGTCCAGGTAGGTGACAAGCCGGGACGGCGCGGCCTGGAGCAGCCGACGCGGCATGCCTTCGAAACCGAGCTGTCCATCAGCCATCGGCCGACCCGATCCCCAACCACATCACGGACGGACGACCTCAGGGACGGCTCGACCGCTCGCGGCAGCATTGCTGGCGGCCGCCTCGAGCAGCTGGTCGAGCTGATCGGGCTTGGTGAGGTTGCAGCCCAGCTCGTGGTCGACCTTCCCGTCGCCGTGGAAGTCGCTCGACCCGGTCCGCACGAGGCCGATCTCGCCGGCGAGTCGAGTCAGCTCCTCGCGGTCGGCCGCGTCGTGGTCCTGGTGATCCACCTCGATGCCGACGAGCCCCTCGGCTTGGAACAGCGCGAGCGTCTCGAGGTCGACGACACGGCGACTACCGCGACCCCACGGGTGCGCCATCACCGCGGCTCCCCCTGCCCCGGTGATGAGCCTGACCATCTCCCGGGTCGGCGTGGCGTAGCGTGAGACGTAGCCGGGTGTCCCCGAGTTGAGCCAGCGGGTGAACGCGTCGCTGCGGTCGGCGGCGTACCCCTTGGCGACGAGTACGTCGGCGACGTGCGGGCGGCCGATCGCGGGCGCCCCGCCCACCTGGTGGAGCACCTCGGCCACAGAGATGTCCAGCCCGCCATCGCGCAACCGCTCGACCATCGCCTCCAACCGGCCGGTCCGGCCCGCGAGGATCAGCCCCAGCTCCGCGCCGAGTGCGGGATCTGCCGGATCCGGCAGATACGCCAGCAGATGCACCCCGGCGCCCTCATGTCGCGTCGAGATCTCCATGCCCAGCACGAGGGTGACTCCGACGTCTCGGGCCGCGGCGGTCGCCTCCGCCCAGCCTGCTGCGGAGTCGTGGTCGGTCAGCGCGACGACATCGAGCCCAGCCTGATGGGCGAGCGCGACCAGGTCGGCCGGCGACTGCGTCCCGTCTGACGCGTCGGAGTGGGTGTGAAGGTCGATACGCACGTCAGCGAGTGTAGGGCTCGCAAAGACGATACGAACGATCGCGAATGTCTGACACCGCAGTCCCCGACACCTCGCACGGGACCACGGTACGGCGCAGACCGCGACCGCGATCAGTCGAGGATGAGACGCGGGGACAGCTCGCCCACCGGGAGCACGGTGAGCTCCGCACCCAGCTGGCGGGCGTCGACGAGCTGCATCGGCTCGACGACGATCGCACTCGACTCGGCGGGATGCACCACGACCCACAGCCACCGCCCAGCGGCCTCTCCGGCGTACACCGCCCGATCAGCCGCCCCCTCGACCACCCACAAGGAGACCGGGCGCCCCTCGACACCGAACCGGGCG
Organism: Propionibacteriales bacterium; assembly: GCA_013821195.1. GTDB lineage: Bacteria > Actinomycetota > Actinomycetes > Propionibacteriales > Nocardioidaceae > JACDHG01. Next base: position 3,123 of record JACDHG010000128.1, on the reverse strand, counting down.
TGCGGGGAGCCTTCGCCGACGTGAGTGCCGGGGTACGTCATCGGCAGACCCGCGAAGTGGCTGCCGACCCCCACTCCGGCCTCCTCGCAGACGAGCAGGATCTCGGCAAGGTCTCCGAAGGGGTCGTGGCCGGACCAGCAGCTGACGGTCGCACCACCAAGCCCACCGTCATCGGTATGCGCGAGTCCGGCGAAAGTCCAGTCGAGCGGCACCGGCCACGGCACCCACAGCGGCAGGGCGAGGCCGTTGATCTCCTCGCCGATCACAGCGGCGAAGGGTTCGACGACGATCAGCCGGTCTTCCATGCGACAACGGTGGTGGTCACCGCGCTGTCGGGTCAAGCATCCCGTGCAGGCGGCGGGGCGACATCGCAGACACTGGAGATACCGTCAGCGGCGTGCGGATGGAGTGCGTGGGCGCAGTGATCAGTGACGACAGCGGGCGGATCGTCGTGATCCAGCGCGGTCGGCCGCCCTCGAGGTGGCTCTGGTCGCTGCCTGGCGGGCGGGTGGAGACCGGTGAGACACCCGACGAGGCGGTCGTGCGGGAGGTCCTCGAGGAGACCGGGCTGGACGTCACCCTCACCGGTGTGCTGGGGACGGTAGCCCTGCCGGGCAGCGGTGACATCGTGTATGCCGTGACTGACTACTCAGCTCGTGTCAGGACCACCGTAGGGGGCGCGCACGCGCTCATCGCGGGTGACGACGCCGCGGACGCCCGTTGGGTGAGCCACGACGAGTTCGACGCCTTGGAGACCTCGCCGGGCCTCGCGGAAGCACTGGACTCCTGGGACATCTGGCGCTGAGCAGCCCGCCCTTCTTGCGATTCGTCCGACCCCGCGCGCGGAGTTTGAGCCTCATCGAGCCGGACGAATCTAGAAGACGGGCGGAACCGGGGCGCGGTCGACGTACGTCTCATCGGGCATGAACCCAAGAGTGACCACCCTCATTGTCTGCACTGCCGGTGCGCTGGCGCTGTCGTCGTGCAGCAGCGCCCGCCAGATCAACGACGCTTCGTGGCAGCCGCCGGAACTCGACGCGAAGTCCTACTACGACGACTACGAGCAAGCCTCCTACGAGGACGCCGCGTCCGGCACCACGGCAGGGCCGAACGCGAGCGCGACAGAGTCGCAGGTGCGTGACCCCGGCCTGCTGGAGGACAACACCTTCGTCGATGCCGGCACCAGCGGGTTCGTGGATCCGCAGCGAGACCCGCTGTCGACGTTCGCCCTCGACGTCGACACCGGCTCCCTTTCAGTCGCGAGGACCCTGCTGGCCTCCGGACTGCTCCCACCGACTGAGTCCATTCGGCCAGAGGAGTGGGTCAACGCCTTCGACTACCACCAGCAGGCACCGACCCACTCCGACCTCGGTGTCGAGGTCGAGTCAGCTCTCGCCCCGAGCGCCGACGATGGCACGCAGGTCGTCAGGATCGGCATCAAGGCGCGCGAGATCTCGGCGTCGCAGCGCCCGCCGGTCGCCCTCACCATGGTGGTCGACACGTCAGGCTCGATGGACATCCGGGAGCGACTTGGGCTCGTCAAGTCGTCGCTCGCTCTGCTCGCCGAGCATCTGCGGCCAACAGACACGATCGCCGTCGTCACCTACGAGGACGACGCGCGACCTGTGCTGCCTCCGACACCGATCCGCGAGACCGGGGCCATCGTCGACGCGATCGAGAACCTGCGCTCCGGCGGCAGCACCAACCTCGCGGCGGGACTGCGCCTGGGTTACCAGCAGGCGCGCGAGGCCTACCGGCCCGACGCCGTCAACGCCGTCATCCTCGCCTCCGACGGGGTGGCGAACGTGGGCATGACAGGGCCCGACGCCCTCTCCCGGATGATCTCCCGCGGCGGCGACGAGGGGATCCACCTCGTCACGGTCGGCTTCGGCATGGGCAACTACAACGACGACCTGATGGAGCAGCTCGCGGACCATGGCGACGGCTTCTACGCGTACGTCGACACGTTCGGCGAGGCGGAGCGGCTGTTTGTGGACGAGCTCTCGAGCACCCTGACGCCGGTGGCCATGGACGCCAAGGTGCAGGTCGAGTTCGACTCGGGTGCCGTTTCGTCGTACCGGCTGATCGGCTACGACAACCGCGCGCTCGCCGACGAGGACTTCACCGACGACGACGTCGACGCGGGTGAGATCGGCGCCGGACACGACGTCACCGCGCTCTACGAGGTCGAGCTGGTCGAGGGCGTCGAGCCGGGTGTTGAGCTCGGCACGACCACGGTTCGTTGGGAGTCCGTCGCTACGGGGACGATCGAGCAGCAGACCGGCACTTTGGTGGCGGCCGACCCCGCGACCCCGCCGTCCGACCCGTTAGAGCTCGCCACCACCGTCGCGGACTTCGCACAGCTGCTCAAGGAAGGCGGCCCAGCCGCCGGCCGAGAGCTCGACCAGGGCACGCTCGCAAAGCGCGCCGCCGATCTCGAGACGCGCGGCGTCGACGGTGCCGCGCAGCTCCACGACCTCATCGTGCAGGCGCAGACGGCACGCTGACTTGGACTCCCCTGCGATTCGTCCGATCCAGCGCGGGCGCCATGAGCGTGCTCGAGTCGGACGAATCGCAGCGCGGTGGTGTCAGCCGGACGAGTTCCACAGGTCGATCGTCGGGCTGCCGCGGTCGTGTCCGAGGACGCTGAGAGTGGCGGTGTCGAGCCGGAGGTGCGCCCCGACGTCGACGGGCTGGTCGATCCAGCGCGCGGCGAGGCCCCGCAGAACGTGGCCGTGGGCGAACAACAGCGAGCGGCCGCCGGAGCTCCTGCAGGTGGCGATGACGCGGTCGACCCGGGCGCTGAGGACCTCGGGCGACTCGCCACCCGGGGCGCCCTGCGTCCAGACCGACCAGCCCGGCCGCTCCGACTGGATGTCGTTGCGGGTGCGGCCCTCGTAGTCGCCGTAGTTCCACTCGACGAGGTCGTCCTCGATGCGGACTCCTTCGACGTTGGCAAGCTCGGCTGTCCTGCGCGCCCGGACCATCGGGCTGCTGAGAACCAGGTCGAACCGGACGCCGGAGAGCAGTCCTGACAGTGTGAGTGCTGCCTCGATGCCGGCCTCGGTCAACGGCAGATCTGTCACTCCGGTGTGCTGCCCGGACTTGCTCCACTCGGTCTCT
>JACDHG010000127.1 GCA_013821195.1 Propionibacteriales bacterium | reverse complement strand
ACTGTGACCTGACGGCCTTCGACGCCATCGTTCCCTGCGGCATCAGGGACGCCGGCGTCACCAGCCTCAGCACCGAGCTCGGCCGTCAGGTGACCGTGGCCGAGGTTCTGACGTACGTCGAGCGCCACCTCGCCGAGCTGCTGTCGTGGTCGTCATACGACCGCTCCCCCGACGTGGCGCCTGGCGGCGAACCTGACCGACTTGTCAGGGTGACGTGAGCGTGAAGTTGTCCAACACAGCCTGACAACTGAGGCTGCGGCCACGCAACGTCTTGCCGCCGACCGCGCGTCTCACCCGTAGCGGCGGGCAGTCTCCACTACTGTGTGCGCGACGACAACACCCCGGGGGCCACCATGAGCGAGCTCGTCATCGAGACCACCGACCTGCGCAAGGAGTACCGCAACCGCAGGGGTCGCTTCGTTGCCGTCAAAGGTCTGTCGCTGCAGGTGCCGCACGGCGGCGTGCACGGGTTCCTCGGGCCGAACGGCTCGGGCAAGACGACGACGATCCGGATGCTGCTCGGCCTCGCCCGCGCCTCAGGTGGCGAGATGCGACTCTTCGGCAAGGAGGTTCCGCGGCTGCTGCCCGAGGTGATGGGACGCACCGGGGCCATCGTGGAGCAGCCCAAGTTCATGCCGGGCTTCACCGGTCGGCGCAACCTCTCCCTGCTCGCCACCACCTTGGGCCAGGACGGTCGCAAGGTCGACGAGGTCATCGAGACCGTCGGCCTCAAGGGTCGTGACAAGGACCGTTACCGCGGCTACTCGCTCGGCATGAAGCAGCGGCTGGCGATCGCTGGCGCCTTGCTCAAGTCCCCCGATCTGCTCATCCTCGACGAGCCCACCAACGGCCTCGACCCAGCGGGAATCCGCGAGATCCGCGAGACGATCCGCACCCTCGGAGAGTCTGGGGTGACTGTGCTGCTGAGCTCGCACATCCTCGCCGAGGTCCAGCAGGTGTGCGACGCGGTCTCGATCATCGGTCATGGCGCCCTGCTCGCCTCCGGGCCGGTCAGGGAGGTCATCGGGACTCGGGCGTCTGGCGCCGTACGTCTCGGCCTGGCAGACCTGGCCGCCGGTGCCGCCGCACTCGAGGCGGCCGGGTACGACCTACGCCGCGACCTCGACCACCTCGTGGTGGAGACGACGGCCGACCCGGCGACCCTCACCGAGCTGCTCGCCGGCACCGGGTTGTACGTCAACGAGCTCACGCCGGTCCGAGCCGACCTGGAGACGGTGTTCCTCGAGCTGACCGCCGACGACGCGGGAGGGCCGTTGTGAGGCTGCTGCTGGTCGAGCTCGCGCGGATCCGTGCCCGCCGCGCCATCATGGTGCTGGTCGCCGGCGCATTCCTCCTCGGCGCGGTCTTCGTCGGCGCCACCTTGTGGACGCATCGACCGGTCAGCGACGCCGATCTCGCGCAGGCTCAGCAACAGGTCGAGCGGCAGACGAACAGTCCCATGACCCAGCGCGAGCTGCGACGCTGCGAGCGCAACCCCGAGCGTTACACCGGTACCAGCGACGCCGCCGCGTGCGAGGAGAACATCCTTCCGCGAGTCGACTGGTTCCTCGACAGACCGGTGCTCAACCCGCCAGAGCTGGTTCGCGATCTTTCGGTGGCGCTCGTCCTCTTCCTCGGTGTCATCGCCGTGCTCATCGGAGCGACGATGATCGGAGCCGAGTGGTCGGCGGGATCGGTCGGCACTCAGCTGCTCTTCGAGCCACGACGACCCCGGGTGTGGGCGGCCAAGGCAGCCGCGATCGCGCTCGTCGCGGCCGCCATGGCTGCGGCGGTCTTCACCCTCGTGTGGTTGTCGATCCTTGCCGCGTACGCCGTCTGGTCCGACGAGGGCCTGCCGTCAGGCTTCCTCCGCGACCTCAGCCTGACCGGTGCCCGGGGGGCGGCCTTCGTCGCAGTGGGGGGCCTCGCCGGCTACGCCGTGACGATGGCCGTGCGGCATACCGTCGTCGTGGTCGGCCTGATGCTCGCGTACTCGGTGATCGGCGAGGGTCTGCTCCGCTCGTTCCTACCGAGCGTCGAGCGCTACCTGGTGTCCAACAACGCCCTCGCCTGGATCCAGGACGGCCACACCATCCGCATCTATCCGCGGAACTGCTTCGACGAGATCAGCTGCCGGCCCAAGGAGATCGCGATGGGGCTGGCCGACGCGGCTGTCTACTTCGGCCTTGTGGCCGGGGCGATGCTGCTGGTCTCGCTGTTCGTATTCAACCGGCGCGACGTGCCCTGAGGCTCGGCCCGGCGAACACCAGCGGCAGTGGACGGTCGTGGTCCCGGCCGCTTCCTGACCCGGCTCTCCCCTCACCGCACACACCTCACCAGGGCTCGGCAACCACGCCCCGCGCTGGCTCAGCCGAATGCCGCGATCAGCCGGGTCAGCGGTTCAGACCGGTCCAGGCCCTCGGCGGTCTCGTAGCGCAGGGTCGACCCGTCGGAGTATCGGACGGTGACGGTGTAGGACAGGAAGTCGCAGCAGTGACCGCTAGGCACCGCCTGCGGGCTGAGCGAGCGGAACTCCTCGGAGCTGGCGATGCGCAGCACCTCTCGTGCGTCGGCCGCCGACATCGCTGGCGGAGGTGGACTGTCCGTCGACACCTCCACGGTGTTCATGACGCCGCCCTCCCCGCCGGACTCCACCAGCTCCACCGAGGTGACCCGAGCGGACTCGGGGGGACGCGGCGGCGGCTCGACCGAGCGCACCAAGGTACAGCCGCCGAGCCAACCTGAGGCGAGTGCCAGCACGATCGCGACCGCCAACAGCCTCGAGGTGCGCTCCATGCCGGTACGACGCGACCAACGCCGCCGGGGTTCCCATCGCCGGTGTGGGGAAGTCCGACCTGCCCACGACCCGCGAGGACTCCCCCAAACCTCAGGCTCCGCGCACGCGCACCCCGCGTCGGGCGCTCGGCGTACCGCGTAGGCTTGGGCCGTGACGATCGCACCCGAGGGACGGAAGATGCTGCGCCTAGAAGTGCGCAACGCCGAGACCCCGATCGAGAAGAAGCCCCCTTGGATCAAGACCCGGGCGAGGATGGGACCGCAGTACCAGCAGCTCCAGGCACTGGTGAAGCGCGAGGGCCTGCACACCGTGTGTCAGGAGGCCGGCTGCCCCAACATCTTCGAGTGCTGGGAGGACCGCGAGGCGACGTTCCTCATCGGCGGCGACCAGTGCACCCGCCGCTGCGACTTCTGCCAGATCGACACCGGCAAACCCGAAGCCCTCGACGTGGGCGAGCCGCTGCGCGTCGCCGACAGCGTGCGACAGATGCAGCTGCGCTACGCGACCGTCACCGGTGTCTGCCGCGACGACCTCGAGGACGAGGGCGCCTGGCTGTACGCCGAGACCATCCGCAAGATCCACGAGCTCAACCCGGGTGTCGGCGTCGAGATGCTGGCGCCCGACTTCAGCAGCAAGGCCGAGCTCCTACGTCAGCTGTTCGACGCGGCACCCGAGGTCTTCGCCCACAACATCGAGACCGTGCCGCGGATCTTCCGCCGGATCCGTCCCGGCTTCCGCTACGAGCGCTCGCTCGACGTGCTCGACCAGGCCCGCAGCGTCGGCCTCGTGACGAAGTCGAACCTCATCCTCGGGATGGGCGAGACCCGCGCGGAGATCACCGGAGCGCTCGAGGACCTGCGCTCGGTCGGCACCGAGCTGATCACCATCACCCAGTACCTGCGCCCCTCCCTTCGGCACCACCCGATCGAGCGCTGGGTCAAGCCGGAGGAGTTCGTCGAGCTCGAGACCGAAGCCACCGCGCTCGGCTTCGCCGGGGTGATGAGCGGGCCGCTGGTGCGGTCCTCCTATCGCGCTGGGCGGCTTTACCGGCAGGCACTAGAGTCACGGCAGGTCAGCGCGCAGACAGCCTGACCGGCGAGACCTCCAAGGCGCCGGACTACCCGCAGGAGATTGGCGAGACCACTGATGGCCAAGAGCAAGCGCGAGAAGAAGCCGAAGGGCGAGGGTGGCATCAGGCGGCTCCGGGCCGCCTACAAGATGACCCGGGAGCACGACCCGAAGGTCGGCTGGGTCTGCCTCGCCTGGTTCCTGCTGGTCGCTCTCGTCGTCGGCGGGTTGTTCTGGTGGCTGCTGCATCCCATCGCCGGCGTCGTCACCGGGATCCCCGCCGGCCTGCTGGCCGCCCTGGTGGTGTTCGGCCGCCGAGCCGAGCGGTCGGCGTACGCCCGGATCGAGGGTCAACCAGGTGCCGCCGCCGCAGCCCTCGGCGTGCTGAAGCGCGGCTGGAAGGTCCAGCCAGCCGTCGCCGTCACCAAGAACCAGGACATCGTCCACCGGGTTGTGGGGCGTCCGGGGGTGATCCTCGTCGGCGAGGGAAACCCGCAGCGTGTCCGCAACCTGCTGTCCGTGGAGAAGAAGAAGCACGCTCGCGTCGTGCGAGACACCCCGATCTACGACGTCGTGGTCGGAGAAGGCGAGAGCGAGGACGTCATCCCCGTGAAGCGGCTCGCCAAGCACGTGATGAAGCTGCCGCGCAACATCGAGCCCGGTGAGGTCACCGACCTGCTGCAGCGACTGAAGGCGCTCGACGCGATGCGTCCGCAGATGCCCATCCCCAAGGGACCGATGCCGACGAGCATGCGGCAGGCTCGCCAGAGCATGCGCGGTCGCTGAGCCGCAATCCAGACGTGACCCGGCAACGAATACCAAGGTGACCGTGATCGCGGGTTCCCGCCCCCGCCTCGCTGTCGTCGGCGCGGGCGTCTCCGGCCTCACCGCCGCCTACCTGCTGCGGGACACCCACGCCGTCTCGCTCTACGAGGTCGATGACCGGCTCGGCGGTCATGCGCACACGCACAAGGTCAACCTCGGGGCCGGCAAGGCGTCGGTCGACTCGGGGTTCATCGTGCTCAACGACCGCACCTACCCGCTGCTCAACCGCCTCTTCACGGAGCTCGACGTCACGATCCGCCCCACCGAGATGAGCATGGCCGTGCGCTGCGACGGCTGCGGTCTGTCGTACGTCGGAGGGCGCGGCGCGAACGGCATCCTCGCCCAGCGGCGCCGCGTCGCCGACCCGGTGTTCTGGAAGCTGCTGCTCGGCGTTCGCAGGTTCCAGAAGCTCGCGCTGTGCCACCTCGCGGACAACCCTCACTCGCTCGAGACGTACGGCGGGTTTCTCGAGCGCCACGAGTTCGGCACGCACTTCGTCAACCACTACGCGCTCCCGGTCGTGTCCTGCGTCTGGTCCAGTGGCTCTCGCGACTCGCTCGAGTACCCCGCGGCGTACCTCTTCGAGTTCCTGTCACACCACGGCTTCCTGCAGCTCGAGGACGCGCCCCAGTGGTACGTCGTCGAGGGCGGCTCTCGGAGCTACGTCGACGCCATCTCGGCACGGCTCGACGACGTGCGGACGGCGACGGGCGTCACGGCGATCAGCAGGAACCCCGGTGAGGTCGTCGTGACCGACGCTGCCGGCGCCTCGACAGAGTTCGACAGCGTCGTCGTCGCGACCCACGCCGACGATGCCCTCGCACTGCTCACCGACCCCACTCCGGCCGAGAAGGACGTGCTTGGCGCATTCACGTACTCCGCCAACTCCACCGTCCTGCACCGCGACGAGTCACTGCTCGCTGCGCGCCGCCACGAGCGGGCCAGCTGGAACTTCCGGCTCGACTCGTGCCACCAGGAGTCCGAGACCGTCCAGGTGAGCTACTGGATGAACCGGCTGCAACACCACCCGGAGGCCCACCCCCTGGTCGTGACACTCAACGCCGACGACCAGATCGCGCCCGACAAGGTCATCGCCCAGATGGACTACACGCACCCGGTCTTCACGCCCGCGTCGGTAGCCGCGACGCGCCGGCTCGGCGAGCTCGGCACCGCCCAGACGACGTACGCCGGTGCCTATCACGGGTGGGGTTTCCACGAGGACGGCTGCCGCTCCGGGGTCGCGGCCGCGCGCCACTTCGGGGCCGCCTCGTGACGCCGCCGACGACGACGACGTCAACCCCGACGTCGACCCCGACCGTCGTACCGGCACTGGTCCGAGGGGAGGTGCGCCACGCCCGCTTCCACCCGGTCAAGCACGCGTTCCGCTACCGGGCGCACCAGTGGCTTGTCGACGTCGACTCGCCGGAGGTGGCACCGCGCTGGCTGCGCGGCCTCGTGTCGTTCCAGGCCCGTGACCACATCGGGTCGCCCGACGCCTCCCTCGGCGCGAACGTGAGAGCGTTCGTCGCCGCGCAAGGGGTCTCGTGGACGGCCGCACGCGTCGTGATGCTGGCGAACGCCCGCGTGCTCGGCTACGTCTTCGACCCGCTGAGCGTCTACTGGTGCTACGACGCCCAGGGGCGTCTTGAGGGCGTGCTCGCCGAGGTGCACAACACCTACGGCGAGCGGCACGGATACGTCGTCGAGGTCGACGACCAGGGGTCGGCGCGCACCGCGAAGGCGCTCTACGTGTCACCTTTCTTCGGCGTCTTCGGCGACTACCAGCTCAAGTTCGTCAACGACGGGGGCAGGCTCGGAGCGTTCGTGACATTGCTCCAGGACGACAAGGTGGTGTTCACCGGCAGCTTCACCGGTGAGGCACAGCCGATCACCATCCGCCGCATCCTCGGCGTTGCGGTCACGCAGCCGCTGATGCCGCAGCGGGTGGCGCTGCTGATCCGGGTGCACGGCGTCTGGCTGTGGTTGCGCAAGCTCCCCGTCGTACGCCGCCTCGCCCACGACGAGCAACTCGGCGCCCGCTGACCGACCGGACACCCGCCAGCCGCCGAAACACCCCATCAAACCGGCCCGATTCGCGCGCCCGCAGGTGTCCGGTCGGCGAAGGGGTCAGCGGCGCAGCGCCACCGAGTCGACCGCAAGGTCGTGCAGGCCCTGCTGGTCACGGTTGAAGACAAGTGGCGGGATTACGAGGCAGATCAGCAGCGTCCGTAGCAGCGCCCGCGTGGGGCCGAGCGGCGCACCCGACGTACGGCGGACGACGACGCGCGTGACCAGCTGCCCCGCAGACCCACCGAGCAACGACGTGAAGAGCCAGGTCTCCACGGCGAATACCGCCAGCGGCGCCCACTGGGAGACCCCTTGGCCGCTCCACACCTCTTGACCGGTGAATGCGGCGACAGCGAGCATGGACAGCGCCCAGTCGATGACGAGCGCAAGCAACCGTCGTCCCCACCCGGCCACGGACCCGGGGCCGTCCTGCGGAAGGCCGAGTTTCGCGCCCGGGTAGTAGTCGTTCAGCGGCTCTGCCTCCACGGGGCGCAACGTAACACGCACGAAACACAGCAGACACGGCAGGGAAACTGCCGACTTCTACCGTGGAGGCTCCACCGACTGCCGTCCAGGCTCGTCGACCTGCAAGGAGGATGGATGTTCGCCGATAGCGACGCGCTGCTGAAGTACATCGAGGACGAGGGCGTCGAGTTCGTCGACGTCCGCTTCTGCGACCTACCTGGAGTGATGCAGCACTTCACGGTTCCCGTGTCCTCTTTCGGTCCGGAGGTGTTCGAGGACGGTCTCATGTTCGACGGGTCCTCGATCCGCGGCTTCCAGGCGATCCACGAGTCCGACATGGCGTTGTTCCCGGATGCCACGACGGCGTACCTCGACACGTTCCGGACGGACAAGACGCTGGTGGTGAACTTCTTCATCCACGACCCTCTCACCGGCGAGGCCTACAGCCGCGACCCCCGTAACATCGCCCGCAAGGCGCAGG
>JACDHG010000126.1 GCA_013821195.1 Propionibacteriales bacterium | reverse complement strand
CCTTGCCCACCGGCGGTTCCCGTCGCACATGACGCCGATGTGCTCAGGAAGCCTGTCCGGCGGCAGACTCCGCAGGATCCGCCGCTCGTAGAGGTCGTACGCCAAGGACCACATCGACGTCATCCCTGGCAACTCTCCTCTCGCGCGAGCTGACCCAGTGGCCAAGCACGTTCCAGGCCAGTCCCGAGGCTACCCCTGGAAGCGATGGGAATGGCCCTTTACGGTGGACCCATGATCGCCGAGCCGACGCACCTGCTCAAGGAGGCTGTCCGGGAGATCAAGCCGCACCTTCGGGGTTGGTTGCACTTGGGCACCTTCCCGCTGAGCGTCGTGGCGGGCATCGTACTCGTCGCGCTCAGCCCTGACGCGACCACCCGCTGGGCCACCGGGGTCTTCGCGCTGGCCTCATCGTCGCTGTTCGCGAGCTCTGCTCTCTTCCACCGCGGGCACTGGGGCCCGAGGTGGCACAGTGTGCTTCGGCGGCTCGACCACTCAAACATCTTCTTGCTGATCGCGGGCACCTACACGCCGTTCGCGATCACGCTGCTCGACGGCAGCGACGAGAGAGCCCTTCTCACGCTCGCCTGGAGCGGTGCCTTACTCGGCATCGCCTTCCGGGTCTTCTGGATCGGGGCTCCTCGCTGGCTCTACCTGCCGATTTACATCGCCCTCGGCTGGGCGGCGATCTTCTGGCTCGACGACTTCGCAGCGGCCGCCGGCCCGACCGTGTTGACGCTGATCATCGTCGGCGGGGTGCTCTACTCACTCGGCGGTCTGGTCTACGGCCTGAAGCGCCCGAACCCGATCCCGCTCTGGTTCGGGTTCCACGAGGTTTTCCACACGCTCACCATCGCCGCCTTCGCCGTCCACTACATCGGGGTTTCGATGATCGTCTACGCGCGGCGCTGAGGGCTGCCCGAACGGCTGAGAACCGACCGCCGTGTTGTCCCGGCGACGTGACAGTCTGATCTTGAAGCATGCGGAGCGGCTCATCACACGTCGAACACCAGGGCGATGGCGTCGGCCAGCTCCTCACTCGGCAGGAACTGGACGGTTTGCGGCCCGAACGAGTCGCTGACCGACCCGGCATACCCCGTGACGAGGTAGTTGCCGCAGCCGCGGAACTCGAACTTCAGCACATCGCCCCAGGATGTGACCCCGTACGCCGAGGGCACGTCGATGTCAACGTAGGGGCAGCGGTCGACGTCCTCGGGTGCCTGCGTGGACAGGTCTCGAGTAGACGTCGGCCACTGCTCGTTGAGCAGCTCCACCGCGGCCGCGTCCGCCTGCCCGTCCCCCACACACGTCACAAACCCCGCGAACCTGGTCTGCTCGGTCGGGCGAGGACCGCGCGTGAGGGCACCTGCCGGGTCGGACCCGGGCCGGGCGTTCTCAGGGCACTCGACCCGCGCCGCCCCGTCACCGACCGGACCGGCGCCCGATGCCACCCGCTGCCTGCCGAGCGCGCCCTGGAAGGTGGCCAACACCATCCGGCGCGGCAACCGCCTTGTCGTCGACCGTCAGGTCGGAGCACATGGAGGTCACCAGTGCGGACTCGGTGCGGCCGCCAGGGTAGGCGACCAGCAGGACATAGGGGTCGGATGCGGGGCGGATCGCGTCGCAGCGGTGCGGGTCCGCCGTCGGCAGGCGGGCGACCTCGGTCAAGAACAGGCTGCTCAGGCTGAGCACCAGCGCGTCCGCCGGTGGTGCCCAGCCGGGAGTTGGCCGGCCCCCTTCGACCACGGCGGGGCACAGCCGGATCGACTCGGCATCCGGACCGATGGAGGTGACGGTGGCGCCGTCGGCCTCCGCCGTACCCACATCGACAGGTTCCGCGGGACAGGGCGTGGTGGCCAAGGGGTCGACGACCTGCTTTCGCGGCCCGGTGGTTTGCGCTACCTCGTCGCTCGGGCCGGTTGCCTGGTCTGCCATGGGGTTGGTCAGCAGCTGCGGACCGACGACCACGGCAGCCACCGCCGCGGCCACGGCCACTGCGCCTGCGGCACCTCTGCGTCTACGGTCGCGGCGCCCACGGGCGGCGACGGCGTCCGACCGCTGCGTGCTGTCAGGTCCCGTGGGGACCACGCGGCCAAGCAGCTCCCTGAGGCGCTCCGTGTCGTTGGGTGGTTGGTCGTTCATGATGTCTCCTCTTCAGGCTGGGCGCTCAGAAGAGGAGACCGGCGAAGCGCTGCCATCGCGCGCGACGCCTGGCTCTTCACCGTTCCGACGCTGCAGCCGAGCACCTCGGCGGTCTGTGCCTCGGTCAGGTCGTCGAAGTAGCGCAGCACGACCACGGCCCGCTGCCCGCGGGTCAACGTGGCGAGGGCACCCAGCACGTCCTGCCTCAGGTCGGAGTCGGCGATGTCGTGACCACCGTCTGACGCCTCGGGCAGATTCCCGGTCGGCACCTCGCCCTTCCACTTGCGTCGCCACCAGTCGGTGTACGTCGTGACGAGGGCTCGCCGTACGTAGGCTTCGACGGACCCCTCGCGCGTGATCGACGGCCAGCGACGCCACGCCTTGAGCAGGGCGGTCTGGAGCAGGTCCTCGGCTTTGTGCTCGTCGCCGGTCAGCAGCCACGCGCTGCGCCATAGGACGGAACTGCGCAGTGCCACGAAGTCCTCGAACGAGATCGAATCCGGCTGAGCAGGCACACCGGCGCACGCGGGTGCCGTCCGCCCACCGCGTCCCACTCTCGCCACGTACACAGCCTCGCTCATGGACATCTCCTCTGCCCTGTTCAACGAGGTGGTGGCGGGAAACGTTGTCGAGAATGTCAGATCGAGGTCGACTCTCGCGGCGACTGCCGGGCGTGCGCCTCCCATCAGCAGGTCTCCGCTTACGGCTGAAGGAGCGTGACGCCGGCCTCACGGGACTTCAGCCGCAGCAGTCACCTCCCGCTTGTGCGGGGGCGGCGGGAGAGGAGCGGGTCAGACCAGCTGTGCAGGGTCGGTCACGGGGAGGTCGCAGACGAAATCGTGACACAGGTATGCCGCCGGGCGTCCCCCGACGAGGCTGCGGTGCTCGAGAAGGGTCACCACCGCGGTCTCACCGTCTCCGACAGCGATGACGAGTCCGGGATGACTGAGCCGGTGGGCCGCGCGTAACAGCGCCCGGGTGGCGGGATCGTCGCGCGGACCGACCACGGCAACTTGTCGCGGACCGTCGGCGAGAGCCTCGACCGCAGCCAGGGTCTGTCCCGCGAAACGCGCCGCTCGCTCCGCGAGCCCCGAGAGCTGGCCCACCAGCGCGGCGGCGGCCTCGGCATACCTTTCCTCCCCGGTCAAGCCGGCCATCGTGGTCAGCACCGTGAGCAGCATCGCCTGTCCCGACGGTGACGCGTTGTCAGCCGGGTCCTGAGGACGTTTGAGCAGGGTCTCGGCGTCCGCGGCCGTGTCGTAGAAACCACCCCGACCGTCGGGAAAGCGGTCGAGCACCTGGCCCACCAACGTCAGCGCCGCCTGGAACCAGCGCGCCTCTCCGGTGGCGGCGAACAGTGCCAGGAAGCCATCGGCCACGCACGCGTAGTCCTCGAGCACACCGTCCGGCGACCCCGCCACTCCGTCTCGAGAGACCCTGCGCAGCCGTCCATCACCGCCCAGGTGCAGATCCAGCAGCAGCTTCCCCGCGGTTGCCGCCGCCGCGAGGTAGTCGGGCTCGTCGAGCACGACGGCGGCTTCGGCGAGCGCCGCCACCGCGAGCCCGTTCCACGACGCGACGACCTTGTCGTCGCGCGCCGGCTTCGTGCGCTTGTCTCTCACCGCGACCAGCTGCCGCTTGACGGATTCGAACCGCTCCGGGTCGGTGGGGTCGCGGTCGAGACGCAGGGTCGACGTACCCTGCTCGAAGTTTCCAGCCGGGCTGACACCGAAGACCTCGCACGCCCACCGGCCCTCCGTCTCGCCAAGCATAGACCGCAGCTCTGCGGGGCTCCAGACGTAGAAGGTGCCCTCCTCCCCATCGGAGTCGGCGTCGAGGGCCGAAGCGAGGCCGCCCTCGGCGGTCAAGAGCTCGCGCAGCAGGAAGTCCGCCGTCTCACGAGCGGCCCGACCGGCCAGTTCCGATCCGCCCTGACGGTGCCAGTGCACGTAGACCCGCAGCAGCAGGGCGTTGTCGTACAACATCTTCTCGAAGTGTGGGATGTCCCAGCGCGCGTCGACGCTGTAGCGCGCGAAGCCGCCGCCGAGCTGGTCATACAGGCCGCCCCGCGCCATCGCCTCCAGCGTGCGCTCGGCCATCCTGAGCGCCGCGACGTCGTCGGTGCGGGCAGCCCGCCGCAGCAGGAACTCGCACACCATCGACGGGGGGAACTTCGGCGCAGAGCCGAACCCTGCATGGGCTTCGTCGAACGATTCCGCCAGCTGGGCCACCGCGTGAGCGCCGAGGTCGACGGCGCTGCTGCCAGGCATCGGCTGTGTGCGGCTCAGGTGTGCGGCCATGTCGGAGCCGAGTGCGGCAATCTCGTCACGGCGCTCCTCCCAGGCAGACCTGAGAGCGTCGAGCACCTGCCTGAAGGCAGGCATGCCGTGTCGCGGCTCCTTCGGGAAGTAGGTGCCCGCGAAGAAGGGCTCGGCGTCGGCTGTCAACACGCAGGTCATCGGCCAGCCACCTTGGCCGGTCATCGCCTGGGTGGCCTCCATGTAGACCGCGTCGATGTCCGGACGCTCCTCACGGTCGACCTTGATCGGCACGAAGTGGGTGTTGAGATACTCGGCCGTCTCGACATCCTCGAACGACTCGTGCGCCATCACGTGGCACCAGTGACAGGCCGCGTAGCCGACCGACAGGAGCACGGGCACGTCGCGCGAACGTGCCTGGGCAAAGGCCTCGGGGCTCCACTCCCACCAGTCCACCGGGTTGTCTGCATGTTGCTGGAGGTAGGGACTGGTGGCTGACGCGAGACGGTTGGCCATCTCCTCATCCTGCCGCAGAAACGACAGCCCGGCAGAACTCACCTAGCCGGGAGGCCCCTCCTCAGCTGCGTCCGGCTCGTCATCAGGACGCTGAGCGGTATCGCCACCATCGTGGCGCTCGGCAGCCTCGGCGTCCTGGATCTCCTGCTTCGTGGGCACGTTGATCCTGCGCAGCTGCTTGTTCATGCTGCGCCACAGCAGGAACGTCGCTACCGCAAGGCCCAGCACCAGGACGAGCGCCACCCAGCCCGGCTTGATGTCCTCGGCCTCGTAGGCGAACAGCACACCCGCTCCCCTCATGCCTCGATGCCCTCGCGTCGACCGTCGTAGCTGGCCACCAGCTCTCTGACACCGGCGAACAGGTCGTCCTCCGGGAGGTCCGTCGCCACGATCGACCCCACCAGCTCGAAGTCCTCCGTCGGCCACGCCCGCTGGCTGACCTCGAGCGGCACGGCGAACCAGTGGCCGTCCGGGTCGATCTGCGTCGCGTGTGCGAGCAGCGCCTGGTCGCGGACGCCGAAGTACTCGGCACACGGCACGCGGGTGGTGACGCGGCGCTCGTGCTCCGGGTTCGGCTTCCACTCCTCGAGCCGTTCGGCGTACGGCGACTCGAGTCCGCGCGCCAGCAGCTCCTCGTGCAGGGCGACGATCCGGTCGCGGTGGAACGTGTGCTGGTAGTACAGCTTCAGCGGCTGCCACCGCTCGCCGGCGCCGGGGTACGCCGACGGGTCACCCGCCGTCTCCCAGGCGCGCATCGAGACGAGGTGGCACATCACGTGGTCGGGGTGGGGGTAGCCGCCGTTCTCGTCGTACGTCGTGATGACGTGCGGCCGGAACGCGCGGATGAGCCGGACCAGCGGCTCGGCCGCCTCCTCGACGGGAAGGGCACCGAAGCAGCCATCGGGCAGCGGAGGTTTCGGGTCCCCGTCCGGCCAGCCCGAGTCCACGAAACCCAGCCAGTCCTGTCGGACGCCCAGGATGTCTCGGGCGCGTTCCATCTCCTTGCGTCGGATCTCTGTGATGTTGGCGAGGACGTCCGGGCGGTCCATGTTGGGGTTGAGGATCGAGCCTCGCTCGCCGCCCGTGCAGGTGACGACGTGGACGTCGACGCCCTCCGCGACGTACTTGGCCGTGGTCGCCGCACCCTTGCTCGACTCGTCGTCGGGATGGGCGTGGACGTGCATCAGTCGCAGACCGTCGGCCACCCGCACACCTCACTCGCCGTGTCGCCCTTGCGCCGTACCAGGGACAATGGTCTCAGGCACGTCGAAACCGACGTGACTTGTCCCCGGTACAACCGTCAGCATCGGAGCACATTCCCAGTGCGCGAGTCCCCGTGAGCCAGCCGACCGAGCCCGGTGGCGAGCGCCAAACCCTCCAGGAGCGGTACGGCGCCCGCCCTGCTGCGTCGCGCCGTGTCACCGTCACGCTGGTCAGCGTGGTTGCTGCCCTTGCTCTCGGGTGGCTGGGCTGGGCCGCCTGGTCCCAGGCGACTCCCGACGTCAGCGCCGCGTTGCGCTCCTTCGATGTCGTCTCCTCCCACGAGGTGCAGGTCGTCATCGACGTCCACCGCGAGGGCGGTGACGCTGTGCGCTGCGACCTCTCCGCGCAGGCAGACGACCACTCCGTCGTCGGCGAGGATGACGTCGTGGTCCCGGCGGGAGACCAAGGCGATCTGCGGGTCAGCGTCACACTTCGTACGTCTCGACGAGCGACCATCGCCACCGTCGACAACTGCCGCTGAGGACTCGGTAATCGCCCGGACCGCCATCCGGGCTCTCGTCGAACAACTGCCGGAGGATGGTGAGGCGCGGGCCTGGAGGTTTGGGGCTTGCGGGTGCTCCTCGTGTAGCCTCGTCCTTTCCCATCTTTGGGCACGTGAACTCTTGTCCTGCCCACACGCGAGGAGCACAACCCGTGACACAGCCCACTGCCGAAAGCGTCATCTGGCTCACCCAGGAGGCGTACGAGCGTCTGGCTGCCGAGCTGGAGCACCTGAGGGGTCCCGCCCGCGCCGAGATCTCGCGACGCATCGCCGATGCCCGCGAGGAGGGTGACCTGCGCGAGAACGGCGGTTACCACGCCGCCCGTGAGGAGCAGAGCAAGTCCGAGGCACGGCTGCTGCAGCTCGAGGACATGCTGAGTCGTGCTCAGGTCGGCGAGACGCCGTCGAACAACGGGATCGTCGAGGCCGGCATGGAGGTCACCGTCAAGTTCGAGGGCGCTTCCGACTCCGAGACCTTCCTTCTCGGCGCCCGAGAGGTGTTGGCACTCGACGACAGCGTCGACGTGAGCGTCTACTCCCCCCAGTCGCCGCTCGGCTCAGCCATCGTCGGCAAGCAGCCCGGAGACACCGCCACGTTCACCGCGCCCAACGACAGGCTGGTCTCGGTCGAGATCATCTCCGCGAAGCCGTTCGCCAGCTGACTCGTCGACCACTAGAGCACCTTCGAGAGGAACTCCTGGGTGCGCTCGTGCTGGGGGTTGCTCAGCACCGCTCGGGGGTCGCCCTCCTCGACGATCAGGCCGTCATCCATGAAGACGAGGTTGTCTCCGACCTCGCGAGCGAAGCCCATCTCGTGCGTGACCACCATCATCGTCATGCCTTCGGTGGCGAGCTGTTTCATCACGGCGAGCACGTCCCCCACGAGCTCGGGGTCGAGCGCGCTCGTCACCTCGTCGAACAGCATCATGTCAGGGTCCATCGACAGCGCGCGGGCGATCGCCACCCGCTGCTGCTGACCACCTGACAGGTGTGCCGGGAATGCGTCGATCTTGTCCGACAGTCCGACCCGATCGAGGTTCCGCTTCGCC
>JACDHG010000125.1 GCA_013821195.1 Propionibacteriales bacterium | reverse complement strand
CCTGCCGGGTGGAGAGGCAATCTGCCATGTGTACATGGCAGGCGGAAGGCGGGACGTACGACGTCGAGCCGCGCCGCCGCGGGTCAGACCTTTGTCGACGCGTCGGTCAGCACCGAGCGCAGGATCTGCTCGATCTCGTCGAAGTGCTGCTGGTCGCAGATGAGCGGCGGTGACAGCTGCACCACCGGGTCGCCACGGTCGTCGGTCCGGCAGTAGAGGCCGGCGTCATACAGCGCCCGAGACAAGAAGCCTCGCAGCAGCCGCTCGGACTCGTCGTCGTCGAAGGTCTCCTTGGTGTGCTTGTCCTTCACCAGCTCGATGCCGTAGAAGTACCCGTCGCCGCGGATGTCGCCGACGATCGGGAGGTCCTTCAGGGTCTCGAGCGTGGCGCGGAAGGCGCCCTCGTTGTCGAGGACGTGCTGGTTGACGCCTTCGCGCTCGAAGATGTCGAGGTTGGTCATCGCGACCGCCGTCGAGACCGGGTGCCCGCCGAACGTGTAGCCGTGCAGGAACGACGCGTCGCCCTTGCTGAACGGCTCGAACAACCGGTCGGTCGCGATCATCGCTCCCAGCGGCGCGTAGCCGGAGGTGATGCCCTTCGCACAGGTGATCATGTCGGGCTGGTAGCCGTAGCGCTCGGCGCCGAACATGTGACCGAGGCGGCCGAAGGCGCAGATGACCTCGTCGCTGACAAGCAGCACGTCGTACTCGTCGCAGATCTCGCGGACCCGCTGGAAGTAGCCGGGCGGCGGCGGGAAACACCCACCGGCGTTCTGGACCGGCTCGAGGAAGACGGCGGCCACGGTGTCGGCGCCCTCGTTCTCGATGGCGACCGCGATCTGGTCGGCCGCCCAGCGACCGAACGCCTCGGGGTCGTCGCCGTGCAGGGTCGCGCGGTAGATGTTGGTGTTGGGCACCCGGAAGGTGCTCGGCACCAGCGGCTCGTACGGCGCCTTGAGCGCGGGCAGGCCGGTGATCGACAGGGCGCCCTGCGTGGTGCCGTGGTAGGCGATGGCCCGCGAGATCACCTTGTGCTTGCCGGGCCTGCCGGTCATCTTGAAGTACTGCTTCGCCAGTTTCCAGGCCGTCTCGACGGCCTCCCCGCCCCCAGTGGTGAAGAAGACCCGGTTGAGGTCTCCAGGCGCGTAGCTGGCCACGCGCTGCGCCAGCTCGATCGCGTTGGGATGCGCGTATGACCACAGCGGCATGAAGGCCAGCGTCTGCGCCTGACGGGCTGCCGCCTCGGCCAGCTCGGTGCGGCCGTGGCCGAGCTGGCTGACGAAGAGGCCGGCGAGCGCGTCGAGGTAGCGCTTGCCGTTGGAGTCCCAGATGTAGGCGCCCTCGCCCTTGACGATGATCGGCACGTCGGCCTTGTCGTACGACGACATCCGGGTGAAGTGCATCCACAGGTGGTCCTTGGCGGACTGTTGCAGCGCCGCGTTGTCGAGCTGGGTGAGGTCGGTCGTCTCGTCGATCGTCATACGCGTCAGTCTGCCGCAGCAGGTCAGGCTCCGCAAGCGATTCCGGCTGTGAGACGTGCCCGCGTCCACCGAATGCACTCTCTGATGCCACGCCCACAACTGATTTCGCAGTGCTGCCTTGTCAGGCAAGCCTTTCAGGACGTGTCGCCGCTCAACCTGACACGGCGTACATGGGCGGCGCTGTACGTACTCAGCACCGGGGGAGGCAACCGACTCCGACACCCACGTGGTCACCTGAGTATGAGATGACAACCGTCGCCCATGAGGCCGGGAGGACACGTGGCAGGACGTTCAACGCGAGCGCGACCAGCTCCGGCACTGGCACAGGCGGTGGGAGACGATGGCGGCATGGCCGCTCGCGAGACCTTCGAGGATTTCCCTGTCGCTCGCTCGGGGTCGTTGCTGCGGACGGCGGCCTCGACGAGTGGCCTCTCGGACTCGTTCGAGATCGCTGTGGACGACTGTGACGCGGTGTTCTTGTCGGTGGACGCGGACGCTTGGGGCCGCGGGTGGCGACTGGGGCGAGGATGATCCCCTGTTCGGGGAACGTTGGCCGGGCTTGGACGCCTGCGGGCTTCCCTAGACCTCCGATGCGCTCGGTCTCATGTAGTTGACCCTCTCGCTCCGGCTCCGTCGGTAGGCGCGAGGCAACCTTTGGCGACCCTGAACTGATCGAGAGGGGTGAGGCGGAACAGCCGACCTCGGACAGGGGGCATCATGGGAGAGTCGCTAGCACAGGGCGCCACCACTGCGACGAGACGTGAGATGCCAGCCGACGAGCCGACGGACGATCCCCGGATTCGCTTCGAGCACTTCGTCGCCACTCGGGCCACTGGACTGCGGCGGACGGCGTACCTGCTGACGCAGGACTCCCACCTGGCAGACGACCTCACGCAGACGGCGCTCGCCAAGGCGTGGCCCGCCTGGTCGCGCATCCACACCTCACCTGACGCCTACGTGCGCACGGTGATGGTGCACACCTACCAGCAGTGGTGGCGGCGCAAGTGGAACGGTGAGACACCGACGCAGGACCTGCCCGAGTGGGCCCGCGACGAGCCCGACGCCGATCTCGTTCACGAGGTCCGCGGCGCGTTGGCGCGGCTGCCCCGCCGTCAGCGCGCGGTGATCGTGCTGCGTTTCTACGAGGACCTCACCGAGGTCGAGACGGCCCGGCTGCTCGAGTGCAGCGTGGGCACCGTCAAGAGCCAGACCAGCAAGGCATTGGCGAAGCTCCGGATCGATCCGGCGTTCGCGGACGACGACAGCGACGACGAGGGGACGAGACGATGAGGCTGGACGATCTGAAGCAGGCGATGGACACGATCGCCCTCGACGTGGAGCCGGTGCACCGACAGGAGTACCAGCAGGCGGTCGACGGTCGGGTGCGCGCTCGTCGCCGCTACCGTGCCGTCGCGGCGGGTGCACTGGGTGCCGCAGCGGTGCTGGCGGCGGCGGTCGTCGCCCCGACCGTGATGGACGACGCCAGTCCGACGCCGCCGAGCGACAAGGACAACGGGGTCGTAGACAAGAGCGACGGAGACCTTGGCACGACTCTGCCGGCGGTGACGGAGAAGGGTGTGGTCTTCTACACTCAGCCGGCCGGCGCCAGGCTGGTCGGGCACGCGGTGTCCGACCCCGGACAGCGGTCTATCACGTTCAGCGCGACGCCGACGACGCTCAACCTTGCCTGGTCGGCTGAGTGCTGGGATCCGCTCGTGACGGGAGTGGGCAACGGCGCTGGCTACCGGGTCCTGGTCAACGGGAAGTTCTTGGAGGGCGGCAGCCCGTGCGCCGGCGGCTCCCCTGACGGGCCGATTCAGCCCGGGGGATCCTTCGGCGGCGGATCACGCACCCAGAACGCGGCCGGCTGGGCGAAGTACGGCGTTAAGGTCGGCGAGCCGTTCGAGGTGACGTTGAAGCTCGATGACACCGGCGAGAACTCGTACCGGCAGGGCGTCGCTCCGCAGCTGGCAGCCGCCATCTTCACGAGGGGTCCGGCGGACCTGATCAGTGGGGTGTGGGTGGACCGAGAGAACGTCCATGAGGGCCATCTGTACCGGGCCATCGCCTGGGAAATCGGCAGGGTTGTCGACGGGCGTCGCGCGCGGGTCGTGCTCGGCCTGCCTGCCTCCGACCACAAGCTGTACGTCGAAAGCGGCGCAGAACACGTGCGCGGAGCTCTCGTTCTGAGCAGTGGGCCACAGGGCGGTCGGACGTCGTTCCAGCCGGGAGTCTCCAGTGGTGGCTTGAGCGGTGACCTCGTCTCTCCCGAGAGGGGAAGCGTCTCGATCTCAGGCTGGGGCCGCAGGGGCAGTCCGGCAAGCGGGACTATCTACGTGGTCGCCTACGAGCGGGTCGAGTAGAGCTCGACCGGCGGAGGAGCTTCGACTGGCTGACCGGACTTGTCCGAAGGTGGCTCGCCACATTCGGACAAGTCCGGTTAGAGTCGGCCCATGCACTATCCACGCGACCAGAGCTAGGTCCTACCGCGCGGCTTCGTGCTGCGCTTCGTCGCCTACTACGCCTCACGGGACCTCGTCCCGCTCTACAGCGTCTACTCCTTGTTGTTCGCCGACAACGGCGTGTCGACAGGGCAGATCTCCACGCTGTTCATCATCTGGTCGCTGACGTCCTTCGTCTTCGAGGTGCCCTCGGGTGCCTGGGCGGACACGATCGACCGCCGTCTCCTGCTGGTGCTGAGCGCCGTCATCTACGCGGTGGGGTTCAGCGCCTGGATCGTCGTGCCGACGTACGCCGGCTTCGCGACCGGCTTCGTGCTCTGGGGGCTGAGCGGCGCGATCATGTCTGGCACGTTCGAGTCCCTCTTGTACGACGAGCTGGTCGAGCGGGGCGCCGAGGCCCAGTACGCCCGGGTCATCGGGTGGTCGCACTCAGGTGCGATGACCGCCAACCTCGTGGCCTCAGTCGCAGCAGCGCCACTCCTTCACCTTGGCGGCTATGCGCTGGTCGGCTGGACCAGCGTCGTCATCGCGGTCATCCAAGGACTCCTCGCTGCGGGTCTTCCCGTCTCCGCCCGAGCCCGCGGCCTCGCGGATCGGCACGTAAGCGCTGTCGAAGCGACCGAGACGATGGCGGTGCGGTACGTCGCGATGCTTCGTGCCGGAGTCCGCGAGGCATCGATTGCCGTCGACGTCCGACGGGTGGTCGTCCTGTCGGCCTTGCTCGTCGGCATGACGGCCTACGACGAGTACTTTCCGCTTGTCGCGCGCGGCCACGGCGTCGACACCGCGACCGTGCCGTACTTGATCGGCCTGGTGGTGGTCGGGCAAGCCGTCGGGACCGCGGCCGCCGGTCGGACGATGCGGATGCCGTCCCGCGCGATGGCACTTGTCGTAGTGTCGGGAGGTGCGCTCATCTCTTGGGGCGCACTCTTCGACCCGCTCGTGGGCTTCGCCGCGATCGCAGTGGGCTACGGGCTGCTCAACAACACGATGATCGTGAGCGAGGCGCGGCTTCAGGAGGTCATCACCGGACCCGCGCGAGCGACGGTGACATCCGTGCATGGTCTGGCCACCGAGGTGGTCGCGTTGGCGGTGTACGCCGCATTCGCGCTGGCCGCGGATCTCGTGTCGGTGCCGGTCCTCGTCGCGCTGCTCGGGATCCCGATCGTCGTGGTGGCCGGCTGCGTGGCCCGGTGGCTGCCGGGTCCTCGGCATACCGACTGACTTGTCAGGGTGGCGCACGCCGAGACGTGTCCACTCCAGCCTGACAAGTCGGTCTAGCGGAAGGCGGACTCGCCGGTGACCGCCTGGCCGATGATGAGCTGGTGCACCTCGGAGGTGCCCTCGTAGGTCAGCACCGACTCGAGGTTGTTGGCGTGGCGCATCACGGGATACTCCAGCGTGATGCCGTTGGCGGCCAGGATCGTGCGGCAGGTCCGGGCGATCTCGATCGCCTCGCGGACGTTGTTGAGCTTGCCGAGGCTCACCTGCTCGGGGCGGATCTCGCCGCGGTCCTTGATGCGACCGAGGTGCAACGCGAGCAGCATGCCCTTGCCGAGCTCGAGCGTCATGTCGGCGATCTTCGCCTGGGTCAGCTGGTATGCCGCCAGGGACCTGTCGAAGATCTGACGGCTCCGGGCGTAGGCGATCGTGGTCTCGAGGCAGTCGCGGGCAGCCCCGAGCGAGCCGAAGACGATGCCGAACCGTGCCTCGGACAGACACGACAGCGGCCCGGCGAGACCGGCAGCGGTCGGCAGCATCGCCGACTCCGGGAGCCGCACGTCGTCGAGGACGAGCTCGCTCGTCACCGAGGCCCGCAGCGACATCTTCTGCGTGATCTCGGGCGTGGAGAATCCGGCCACCTCGGTCGGGACGACGAAGCCACGGATGCGGTCGTCGGTCTGCGCCCACACGACGGCGATGTCGGCGATCGCACCGTTGGTGATCCACATCTTGGTGCCGCTGAGCACCCAGTGGCCGCCGTCCTTCCTCGCCCGGGTGCGCATCCCGCCCGGGTCCGACCCGAAGTCGGCCTCGGTGAGGCCGAAACAGCCGATGGCGTCGCCGGTCGCCATCTGCGGCAGCCACTCGTCCTTCTGCTCGTCGCTGCCGTACCGGTAGATCGCGTACATCGCGAGCGAGCCCTGCACCGAGACGAGGCTGCGGATGCCCGAGTCGGCAGCCTCCAGCTCGAGGCAGGCAAGCCCGTATGCCGTCGCGCTGGTCCCGGCGCAGCCGTAGCCCTGGAGGTGCATCCCGAGCAGGCCGAGCGCGCCGAGCTCCTTCGACAGCTCGCGGGCCGGGATCTGCGCCGCCTCGAACCACTCGGCGATGTGGGGCCGGATCCTGTCGTCGCAGTACCGACGGACGGTGTCGCGGATCGCCAGCTCCTCGTCGTCGAGGAGGGCGTCGATGCCGAACAGGTCGAGCGGCGCAGTGCCTGGGGTTGTGCTCTTCGACACGGTGGCTCCCTACGTCGGGCGAGACCGCCACCGTACCCACGCGGCTCGAGACGGTGACCAGGGAGGCTCGCCCGCACGAGAGCGCCCGGCGGGGCGCGAGGAGACCGACAGCGCGGCTCGAGTCGAGTCGTCCCGAGCCACATCTGCAACGAAATGCGTAGAGATTCTGGCTGTTCACTGGCGTGATCCGCGGCCGACTACTACTTTGGCCTACGGATCAGTCTGACTCAACAGCTTGCGCAAAGGGGCGACATGACCACCCGGACCTTCCAGAACCTGATCAACGGCGAGCTCGTCGACAGCGTCGACGGGCACACGTCAGCCGTCGTGAACCCCGCGACCGAGCAGGAGTACGCGCGGGCGGCCGTGTCCGGGAGCGAGGACGTCGACCGGGCAATGAACGCCGCCGCCACCGCCTTCGACAGTTGGCGCGACTCGACCCCCGCCGAGAGGCAGCTGGCGATGCTCAAGCTCGCCGACGCGATGGAGAGGCGGGCGGACGAGTTCGTCGCGGTCGAGAGCGAGAACACCGGCAAGCCGCTCGGGTTCACCAAGAGCGAGGAGCTGCCGCCCGCGATCGACCAGGTGCGGTTCTTCGCCGGAGCCGCCCGGGTCCTCGAGGGTCGCTCGGCGGGTGAGTACCTCGCCGGCCACACGTCGTACGTGCGCCGGGAGCCGATCGGTGTCGTGGCTCAGGTGACGCCGTGGAACTACCCGCTGATGATGGCGATCTGGAAGGTCGCACCCGCCCTCGCGGCCGGCAACACGCTCGTCATCAAACCGTCGGACACGACTCCCGCGTCGACCCTCCTGCTCGGAGAGATCGCGCAGGAGTTCTTCCCGCCGGGCGTCTTCAACGTGGTCACCGGCGACCGCGACACCGGACGCGCGCTCGTCGAGCACCCGATCCCGCAGCTGGTGTCGATCACCGGTTCGGTCCGGGCGGGCATGGAGGTGGCAACGAGCGCGGCTGCGGACCTGAAGCGCACGCACCTCGAGCTGGGCGGCAAGGCGCCCGTCGTCGTCTTCGACGACGCAGACGTCGAGTCGGCGGCCGAGGCGATCGCCGGCGCCGGCTATTTCAACGCGGGTCAGGACTGCACCAGCGCCACCCGGGTGCTCGCCGGCCCGCGCGTCCACGACGACTTCGTCGCGGCGCTCACCGAGCAGGCCAAGAACACCAAGACCGGTCAGCCCGACGACGAGGACGTGCTCTACGGCCCGGTGAACAACCCCGACCAGCTGGCCCGCGTCAGCGGCTTCGTCGGCCGGCTGCCCGACCACGCGGAGCTGCGGGCCGGTGGGCATCGGGTCGGCGACCGGGGCTACTTCTACGCGCCGACCGTC
>JACDHG010000029.1 GCA_013821195.1 Propionibacteriales bacterium | reverse complement strand
GAAGACCGCGAAGAAGGCGAGCGGGATCGCCTCGATCACCTACGCCGAGGCCGTCGACGTCGCGCTGTGCTTCGGCTGGATCGACGGCCAGCGGAACTCATTCGACGGCGACTACTTCCTGCAGCGGTTCACCCCGCGGCGGGCGCGGTCGATCTGGTCGAAGGTCAACACCGAGAAGGTCACTGTCCTGACCGCCTCGGGCCGGATGCGCCCGGGCGGCCAGGCCCAGGTCGACAGGGCGAAGGCGGACGGACGCTGGGCTGCGGCGTACGACAGGTTCGGCGAGAAGGTGGTGCCGCCCGACTTGCAGCAGGTGCTTGACGCTCACCCGGCCTCTGCTGCGTTCTACTCGTCGCTCAGCGCGTCGAACAAGTACGCCTTCACGTTCCGGCTGCAGACAGCGAAGCGACCCGAGACCCGCGCGAAGCGGCTCGCCGAGATGGCCCGAATGCTGAAGGCTGGCGAGACGTTCCACTGACGGCCGCGCGCCCGCCATTGGCGATTCGTCCGGGTGGCTCGCGCTCGGCCAGTCCGCGCTGAGTCAGACGAATCGAGGCTCTTGCGTTCGTCCGACCTGCCAAGGCTCGAATCACCCGCGCTGGGGCGGACGAATCGAGGGTAAGGGCGATCCGCGAGACTGACGAGGTCAGCTCAGATGAGGCCGAGTTGCTTCACGGCGTCCCGCTCCTCGCGGAGCTCGGCGACGCTCGCGTCGATGCGTGCCCGTGAGAAGTCGTCGATCTCCAGGCCCTGCACGATCGACCAGTCGCCGCCGTTCGTCGTCACCGGGAACGACGAGATGAGGCCCTCGGGTACGCCGTACGAGCCGTCTGAGCGGACCGCCATCGACGTCCAGTCACCGTCCTCAATGCCGAACAGCCAGTCCCGGGCGGCGTCGACGGTCGCGCTGGCGGCGCTGGCCGCGCTCGACGCACCCCTGGCCTCGATGATCGCGGCACCCCGCTTCTGCACGGTCGGGATGAAGTCGTCCTCGATCCAGGCCTGGTCTCCGACGACCTCGGCGGCGTTCGCGCCGTTGACCTCGGCGTGGAAGACGTCCGGGTACTGCGTCGCCGAGTGGTTGCCCCAGATCGTCATCTTCTTGATGTCGTTGACGCTGCTGCCGGTCTTGGCGGCGAGCTGGGCGAGCGCGCGGTTGTGGTCGAGTCGGGTCAGTGCGGAGAACCGCTCGGCCGGTACGTCAGGAGCGTTGGTCATCGCGATGAGCGCATTGGTGTTGGCCGGGTTGCCGGTCACCGCCACGCGGATGTCGTCGGCGGCGTGGTCGTTGATCGCCTTGCCCTGACCGGTGAAGATCGCGCCGTTCGCCTCGAGCAGGTCGGCGCGCTCCATCCCCTTGCTTCGCGGTCGGGCGCCGACCAGCAGGGCGAGACTGGCCCCGTCGAAGATGACGTCCGGGTCGTCGCCGATCTCGACCGCAGCAAGCATCGGAAACGCGCAGTCGTCCAGCTCCATGACGACCCCCTCGAGCGCGTTCAGCGCGGGCGGGATCTCCAGCAACCGCAGCTCGACGGGGGTGTCCGGCCCGAACAACGAGCCGCTCGCGATCCTGAAGAGGAGGCTGTAGCCGATCTGGCCGGCGGCACCCGTGACCGCGACCTTGACAGGGGTTTCGCTCACGGGGGCTCCTGGGGTCGTGGGGTGGGCGCGCTGACGTGTCAACCCGCCGGTCGATATTCAGACGCTAGCAAACCGCGTCAGCCCTTGACACTTCCGGCGTTCGCCCCGGCTACGAAGCGGCGCTGGAACACGAAGAACACGATAGCCACCGGGATCGTGGCCACCATGGCGACAGCGAGCTTCAGAGGGAACTGCTGCGCGCTGCCCACTGCGCCCGAGAACAGGCCCGCCATGCCGGTCGTCAGGGTCTGATGTTCCGGGCCCTCGGTAGCCACGAGCATGTGGGTGAACTCGTTCCACGAGCCCTGGAACGACAAGATCGTCAACGTCAGCAACGCAGGCTTTGTCATCGGCAGCACCACCGACCAGAACGTCCGGAAGACCCCAGCGCCGTCGATGCGGGCCGCCTCCTCGATCGAGTAGGGGATGGTGTCGAAGAACTGCTTCATGATGAAGATCCCCGCGGCGTCCACGATCAACGGCAAGATCATGCCGCCGTAGGTGTTGTAGAGCCCGGTGTACTGCAGCACGAGGAACTTCGGGATGAGCAGCACCACGCCGGGGACGCTCAGGACAGCCAGTACCGCGAGGAAGAGAAACCGACGACCCACGAACTGCAGGCGGCTCAACGCATAACCGGCAAGGGAGTCGAAGAACACCCTCCCGACCGTGACGAAGACCGCGACCACGGTCGAGTTGGTGAACCAGAGCGGGAAGTTCACGTAGTCGTTGTCGCCGTACCCGAACATCGTCTTGAACGCCTCGGTCGAGAACGGGTTGGGCCACAGCGACAGCGGGTTGCTCGTGGCGTCGGGGTTCGTCTTCACCGAGGTGGCCACCTGGATGACGAACGGCGCGATGTAGACCACCGCGATCATCACGATGAGGGTGTACAGCAAGACGCGCGTGAAGCTTCGCTGGGTCATGACGCCACCTTGTCGTCGCGACGGGTGGGGATGGCCGGAGGTGGGGGCTTCGTTCTGCCTCGACGCTTCTTGCGCGGGAGGTCCTTGTCACGCATGACCCATCGTTGGATGAGCGCCATCGTCAAGATGATGGCGAAGAGGACGAACGAGATGGCCGCACCACCGCCCCAGTCCTGTCCGGTGAAGCTGGCGGTGTAGCTCAGGTACGCCGGCGACAGGGTTGTCTTGTCAGGGCCGCCCTGGGTCATGATGAGGATCTGGTCGAACACCTGCCAGGTGGCGATCAAACCCAAGGTGAGGACGAGGAACAGCACTGGCTTGAGCTGGGGGAGAGTGACGTACCAGAATTTCTGCCAGCCGCCGGCCCCGTCCATCAAGGCCGCCTCGTCGATCTCCTCGGGGATGTCTTGCATCGCAGCCACGAACATGAGCATGAAGGTCCCGGAGGTGGTCCAGATGACCAGCATCATGACGGCGGTCATGGCCACCGACGGGCCGGCGAACCAGTCCCACCACGAGAGGCCGAGCACTCCATGTTCCGCCAGGGCCCCTGGCGGACTGTCGATGTCGACCAGTCCGACCTTGTCCAGCAGGATCCAGAACACGCCGCGGGGATCGGTCAGCCAGCTAGGCCCGCTGAAGCCGACCCACCCCAGCACCTTGTTGACGCCGCCGTTGCCGACGAAGAGGAACACGAACACGATCGAGATCGCGACCGAGCTGGTGATCGAAGGGAAGAAGAAGGCGGTCCTGAAGAGTCCTCTACCCTTCAGTCGACGGGCGTTGATCAGGGAAGCAAGCAGCAGCGCAAGCGCGGTCTGCAAGGGGACGACGAGCAACACGTAGTAGGCGTTGTTACGGATGCTCGTCATGAAGTCCTGCCGAGCCAGCCCTTCGCTGGCGAGCAGGTTCTTGTAGTTGTCGAGTCCGACGAAGGTACCTGCGCCAGCGAAGGGGTCACCGTCGTTGGTGTTCCAGTCCAGCAGGCTGACCCAAACCGCCATCAGGATCGGAAGGACGAGGAACAGCCCCAAGATGACCAACATAGGGCTGACGAATATCCAGCCGGCCTTTCCCTCGTTGCTGCGGAGCTTGCTGCGCCGCGGACGCGCTTGCACTTCCGCCTGGCTCATCCTCAGCCGCCGAGGGCCGCTGAGGCATTCTCTTGCAGGCTCTGCAGGATCGCTTCCGGGTCACCGTCCTCCAGCCCGGCGAGCTCGGAGTCGAAGTCTGCCAGCACCGGCTCGAAGTCGGGCAGCGAGATCGGTCCTTGGGCGTACTCGGAGCCTGCCAGGAACGGCTCGTTCTCCGGGAACTCCTCGAGGTACTCCTCACGGCTCGACTCGACGGCAGGAAGCACGCCGAACGCGCGGGCACTGACCATCTGCTGGTCGGGCTTGGTCAACGACGCGATGAGATCAATAGCCTGCGCCTGTGCATCGCTCTTCGATGCGACCCCCCAGCACTGGGTGAAGGTGAGCGTGCCCTTGCCTTCGGGGCCCTCAGGCAGCTCGGCGACGGTGTAGTCGATATCGGGGTAGTCGGCGCTCATCGCGCCGGCTATCCAGTTGCCCTCGACCGTCATGGCGGCCTTCTCCGTGCCTAACGCTTCTCCTCCCCAGCCCGCGTCGAGATCCGCCGACCATGCCATCGAGCCGTCTTGGAGCATGCCCTGCAGGTATGTGAGCGCTTCGACGTTGGCGTCGGAGTCGGCGGTCGCCTCGGTGGCGTCCTCGTTGACCAGCCAGCCGCCGGCCTGCACCATGAACGCACCCACGCGGTCACGTGAAGAGTCCATCGCGAGGCCCACGTGGTCGGGCGTCGTGAGCTTCTCCGCCACCGCAGCCAGGTCGTCCCAGCTCGCGGGGTAGTCAGCCTCGGTCAGGCCGGCTTCCTTCCACATGTCGGCGTTGATGATGAGTCCGAGGGTCGAGGAGTCCTTGGGCACGCAGTAGAACTCGTCCTCGTACGTGAACGTGTCCTTGAGGGCTGGGTAGACGTCCTCGGCGGCCTCGAAGCTGTCACCGTAGGCGTAGAGCGCCCCTGTCTCGGCGTACGTCGCGAAGCGACCGGCGTCGATGTACATCAGGTCGTACGGGTCGCTGCTCGCGAAGGTCTTGGAGAGCTCGGTCGTCATGTCCTGCGCGGGCGTGACGGTGACCTTGTTGCCTGTCTCCTTCTCCCACGCGTCGACGGCCTTGTTGACGGCCGCTGTCTCGGCATCTCCAGAGGAGGCGATGAGCATCCGCAGCTCGACCTCGCCTTCGGCCGACGATGGCTCTTTGTCGCTGGAACCGCCTTCGGAGAAACCGCCTCCGCACGCGACAAGGAACATCGTGGCGGCGGACAGTGCCGCGACGCGGACTGGCAATCGGTGGTGCGTCATCTGTGACTCCTTCGGTGGTGCGGGGGATCGGTGAGATGAACAGGGATCTGCCTGGCGGTGGACTCCCGAGTGACCAGCGTCGGTGTGAGGAGGGAGTGACGCGGACTGATGGGGTTGCCGGAGAGCTCGGCCTCCACGTGGTTGATGAGCTCGGATGCCACCTCGTCGAGCGGTTGACGCACGGTGGTGAGACCCGGGGTCGTCAAGGCGGCAGCCGGCGACGCGTCGAAGCCCGTGACGGCGACGTCGACTCCAGGGATGAGGCCGCTCTCGGACATGGCGCGCATGGCGCCGAGCGCCAAGGTGTCGGATGTGCACACCACGGCGCTCGGAGGTGACTGTCGGGACAGGAGACGTAGCGCCGCGGATCGCCCGTAGTCGAAGTCGTCCGCGCTCTCGACCGCGAGATGCTGGGTGGGAAGACCGTGCCGACGACAGGCAGCGAGCCAGCCCTGCTTCCGGTCGAGACCCACGTCGGAGTCATTCGGCCAACCGAGGAATGCGATACGGCGGTGGCCCTGCTCGACCAGATGCCCCATCACGCTCTCGATACCGGCCTTGCCGTCGATGTCGACCCAAGCCAGGTCCTCGTCGCCGTCCCACGACCGCCCGAAGGTCGCGAACGCGACTCCACGCTCGCGCAGCCACGCGATCCGTGGGTCGCCCCGGTGGGTGCTGGACAGGATGACCGCGTCGACCGCGGTGGTCTGCAGGAGCTCTTGGTAGGCGGCGAGCTCGGAGCGGTCGTCGTCGGCCTGGCAGAGGATGAGGTGGAAACCGACGTCGGCGGCGCACGACGACAGCGCATGAAGGAACTGGTCGAGCAGCGGGGCGGCTCGATCTGACCGAGCTGCCTCGACCTTCACGGCGATCAGCCGGGAGCTCTGGTTGCGCAGTGCACGCGCGACCCGGTTCGGCTTGTAGCCCAGCGACTCGATCGCCGCGAGTGTGCGTTTCAGCGTTCCCGGAGCCAGTCGATCCGGCGCATTGAGGGCGTTGGATGCCGTCTGCACCGACACGTTGGCAGCCACTGCGACATGACTGAGCGTCACGCCGCGGTCGGCGTAGCGGATCCGCCTGTCAGCCATCGGATGATCCTCCGGGTGATCGCCCACAGATACGTTCGGGCTGCAACTATTAACGTTAAAATACTTGTCTGCGTTGGAATCTTCCATGAGAGTGTTGGTATGTCAAGACCTGGCGGTCGCACCAGCCGTCTCCTACAGCCGTTCCTGCACGACCTGATGTCCTGCGTCTCGGCGCCCGCACTGGTGCTGGCCGAACCCGACGGGCAGGTGCGTCGCCGAGGGGTCAGCGGATGGTTCGTCGACGATATGCGGCTGCTCGACGAGCTGCTGCTGAGCCTCGACGACACTGACCTCGAACTCGTGAGATCAGCGGGCCTCGGTGCTGACCGGCAGGAGTTCGTGTACGTCGCTCGCGGTCTCGGCAACCAGCGCCCCGACCCAAGCGTGTTCGTGGACCGCCACCGGGTCTTGGCCACCGAGCGGCTGGTCGAGAGAATCACCGTCAGCTCCAACGCCACCGAGCCCGTTGACGTGGTTGTGCACCTCGACCTCGTCAGTGACCTGGCTTTGATGAGCGAAGTCAAGCAGGGCCACGCCGCGTCCGTCATACCCGCTGAGGCAACCGTCGACGGACTGTCGTGGAGTGACGGGCGGGGATCGTTGGTTGTCTCCTGCGACCCACAGCCAGACGAGATCACTGCCGCCGTAGGGCGTCTCACTTGGCGGGCCTCGATGCAACAAGGGGAACAGCTCTCCTTGACCTGCACCATGTCCCCAGGCACGGCGGTGACACAGTTCTCGGCTGGCGGTCCACCGTCATGGAGCGCCGCCACGGTGGTGTCGGGTCCCGACCCGCGCCTGCGTCGGGTCACCGCTCAGAGTCTCGGTGACCTGAGAGGTCTGCTGCTGCGCGACGGGTCTGACCCGTTCCTCGCCGCCGGAAGCCCGTGGTTCCTCACGCTGTTCGGGCGCGACTCGCTCTGGGGCGCACGGATGCTCATCCCCTGGACGACGGAGCTTGCGACATCGACGTTGCGGACACTGGCTCGCCGGCAGGGTGTTCGGGAGGACGAGAGGTCCGAAGAGCAACCAGGCAAGATTCTGCATGAGGTGCGCAACGCGCAGCTGGAGCTGGGGCAGACGAGCTTGCCTCCGGTCTACTACGGCAGCGTCGACGCCACTCCCCTGTTCGTCCTTACGCTAACTGACGCGTGGCGCTGGGGCGCGGAGCCTGCCGAGGTCGAGGCGCTGCTTCCTGCTGTCCGCCGCTGCCTCACCTGGGCGATGGTGCAGTCGGAGGAGACCGGCTGGCTGCGTTACATCGACCAGTCGGGCAGGGGTCTGTCCAACCAGGGATGGAAGGACAGCCACGACTCGGTGCAGTTTGCCGACGGCCGGCTGGCCGAGGCGCCGATCGCTCTCAGCGAGGTGCAGGCCTATGCCTACGAAGCTGCAATCCGCGGCGCTCGGCTGTTGGACGCGTTCGGAGAGCCTCCCGTCGAGGGACTGTCCTCCTGGGCTGAGACGCTGCGAAAGAGCTTCGCGTCGGACTTCTGGGTCATCGACCAGGACGGCGACTACCCTGCGATCGCGCTCGACCGATACGGCGACAGGGTCGACGCCGTCGCCTCCAACATGGGTCACCTGCTGGGCACAGGCATCCTCGACAACGCGGAGGTCGATCTCGTCACTCGCCGACTCATGTCCCCCGAGCTGAACTCAGGATTCGGCCTGCGCACGTTGACTGCCGCTTCTCCTCGCTTCTCCCGCCTGTCCTACCACGGAGGCACCGTCTGGCCTCACGACACGGCCATCGCCGTGATAGGACTGGCTCGGGAGGGGCGAAGCGACGACGCGGCGACCCTGACGGCCGGCGTCGTCACCGCAGCCGAGGGCTTCGGCTACCGGCTCCCGGAGCTGTACGGCGGCGACAGCTCAGCCGACGTGCCGTTCCCCAGCGCCTACCCTGCGGCCTGTCGCCCGCAGGCCTGGGCCGCGGCCGCCCCGCTGGCCTGCCTGGTGGCTGTGACCGGAATCGATGTCGACGCACCTGCTGGGCGAATCGCACATCCTGCGGCCGTGAGCACCCGGCTCGGTCCGTTCCGCATCGACGGCCTGCGGGTCGGACGGACGCCATTCTCGGTGTCGGTCGCGGCCGACGGCACCGTCACCGTCGACCTTCCGGGCGGCTCGGATCTTGAGGTCGTGGTATGTCCGAGCGTGTGACGCCAAGACAGGTCATCGGACAGGTCCCCGGCTGACTCGTTGCTCAGCGACGTCGAACCAGGGGGGCCTGGCACGCCGGTCCGTTCGACGGCGTACCCGCTCTGAGATATCTTGACGTCGAGCAATCTCGCCACACGCGACCGTGCCGAAGGGACGTCAATGTCGAAGATCAAGGTGGCCAACCCCGTCGTCGAGCTCGACGGCGACGAGATGACGCGGGTGATCTGGCAGTTCATCAAGAACCGGCTGATCCACCCCTACCTCGACATCGACCTGCGGTACTACGACCTGTCCATCGAGAGCCGGGACGCCACCGACGACCAGATCACGGTCGACGCGGCGAACGCCATCAAGGAGCACGGCGTCGGCGTCAAGTGCGCCACCATCACGCCTGACGAAGCACGCGTCGAGGAGTTCGGCCTCAAGCAGATGTGGGTGTCGCCGAACGGCACGATCCGCAACATCCTCGGCGGGGTGGTGTTCCGCGAGCCGATCATCATCAGCAACATCCCTCGCCTGGTGCCGAGCTGGACGAAGCCGATCATCATCGGGCGTCACGCGCACGGCGACCAGTACAAGTCGACGAACTTCAAGGTCCCCGGCCCCGGCACGGTGACGATCACGTTCACCCCCTCGGACGGTGGCGCGCCGGTCGAGCACGAGGTCGTCACGATGCCTGCGGACGGCGGCGTCGTGATGGGCATGTACAACTTCAACAGGTCGATCGAGGACTTCGCGCGGGCGTCCTTCTCCTACGGTCTGCAGCGTGAGTATCCCGTCTACCTGTCGACCAAGAACACGATCCTCAAGGCGTACGACGGTGCGTTCAAGGACATCTTCGAGCACGTTTTCGAGTCGGAGTTCAAGGCGGACTTCGAGGCGAAGGGTCTGATCTACGAGCACCGCCTGATCGACGACATGGTGGCCGCCGCGATGAAGTGGGAGGGCGGCTATGTGTGGGCGTGCAAGAACTACGACGGCGACGTGCAGTCAGACACCGTGGCTCAGGGCTTCGGCTCGCTCGGCCTGATGACGTCGGTGCTGATGACGCCTGACGGCAAGACGGTTGAGGCCGAAGCCGCCCACGGCACCGTGACGCGCCACTTCCGCCAGCACCAGCAGGGCAAGCCGACGTCGACCAACCCGATCGCCTCGATCTTCGCCTGGACGGGTGGGCTCGAGCACCGCGGCAAGCTCGACGACACTCCCGACGTCATCGGGTTCGCCGAGGCCCTCGAGTCGGTCTGCGTGGAGACCGTCGAGAGCGGCAAGATGACCAAGGACTTGGCCCTGCTCGTCGGCCCGGACCAGGAGTTCCTCACGACGGAGGAGTTCCTCGCGGCCCTCGACGAGAACCTCGACGCCAGGCTCACCTGACCTGCCCCTCGGCGTTTGCCATGTCAACAGCCCAGATGGCTTGTCCGCATGGCAGATCTGCGATGTGAACAGCGCAAGTGGCTTGTTCACATCGCAAACCCCCCGGGAGCCGGGCTGGCACCTACCAGGAGCCGCTGCTGCTGCCCCCGCCGGAGCCGTCGCCGCCTCCGTCATCAGGTGAGTCAGCACGGTCAGCAGGCGCAGGAACATCGACGTCCACCACGATGCCGTCGTGGTCGGACAGGTCCCGGTCCTCGCCCTCATGGTCTGGGGAGTCCCCCTGCACCCGGTCTGCGTCCCCGGCGGTCAGCTCCTCGCTGGTGAAGATGTAGTCGATGCGTCGGTCGTATCCGAAGTCACTGGTGGCCCCGACGTCCTCGCCGGCATCTGTGTACCCGTCGTCGACGTAGTCCTGCAGGGCCCCGCCCTGCGGTGTGTCGTCAGTGATGGCGTGGTTGAGGTCGCCCGTGATGATCGACGAGTCGCCGCCGCCGTACTCCTCGGTCGTCTCGCGAAGGTCCTCGATCTGATCCGCCTGGGCCTCTTCGCTGACACCCTCGTAGTCCGTGTGAGCCGTCGAGACGTTGACGGTCGCACCCGACGACGTGGTGACGGCAACCATGATCATGGCGCGACCGTCGGAGCCGTCGTCGCCGGGCTCGTCGAGCTTCGCGTCGTGGCCGAGGTCGACGCGCTGGTAAGGCCAGGTCGCCGTCGCCTTGGCGGACCGCGATGGCGTTGCCGAACGGCTGGTCGAGATGCAGTGTGCCCGCCCAGTTGTCGTCGGCCCGCACCTTGTGACTCGCGGACTGGAACTCGATGTCCCAGTTGCCTTCCGGATCGAGCTCGTTCAGCGAGTCCTGGATCTGGTCGAGGTCCATGTCCCAGACCTCTTGCAGGGTTGCGACGTCGACATCCTGGTTGATGATGCGCTGAGCGACCTCGTCGGCGTCCCCCGGGTCCATGCCCTCGGAGTTCCGCCGCTCGTTCTTCCAGCCGCCGCCGACGTTGAGCGTCATCACCCGCAGATCGTCGCTGTCGGCCGCGGGGGTGCTCGCCGAGCGCGCCATCCAGGCCTGTGCCCTGTCCCACCAGCTGAACCGCACATCGGCGAAGATTACCGGGGCATCGATCGGCAGGCTGCCGGACCTGCACAACGTCCTGATGTCGGCTGAGTTCGGCCCTCGGTCGAGCATCGCCTTGACCTGGGCGGCGCTGTCGTCCAGCGCCGAGTCCAGGCGCAGCTTCTCGGCGTGCAGGGACTGCAGCACAGCGGCCTCGGCGCCGGCTCTTTGCTGATGGAAGAGGTCGACGGCCTCGCTTCTCTGCTCGAGCGTGGCGCCAGCGCCGGCTGGGGTGTACTGAGCGCCGAAGTCGCCCGCCATGGCGTCCCGGTAGGCGGCGTTGAGCCTCGAGATCGAGCGAGGATCACTGCTCGCATCGTTGTAGCGGTCGACGGCCTGCACGAACTCCTCGAGGCAACCGGCGGCATAGTAGGCCTGCTGCTGGACGGTGGACGCGACCGTCAGCACCTCTGTCGGCGCGTCCTGCGCGCTCGTTGCCAGGTCACCTTCGATCGCGCCCATCATCGCCCGATGCTCCTGCTCGACAGTCGCCAGCGGCGTCCCGACGAGGTCGAGCCGTCCCCGCGTCGCCTCAGCGGCGGCCTGGAGCTGTGGGGCGTCGACGGGTAGGGGTCGAAGAGTGACGAGTCGAACATCATGGCGGCCTCCCGCAGGTCGGGCTGTCATGAGGCTAGATCAGCGCAGGGTCATCCACCTGAGGCCGCGGCGCCCGACAGCTGACGCGGTGAGCGCCCTGGCTCGGCTGGAGCGCGACGATGTCGGCTGGATCCCAACCCCGTCGGGCGTATGACGTCTGCACCCGGTCAGTGACCGCCACGACACCCTCGGCACGCACCAGGACGATCGCGGACCCGCCGAAGCCGCCACCGGTCATCCGCGCCCCGAGTGCCCCCGCGGACAAGGCAGCCTCGACGGCAACGTCAAGCTCCTCGCAGGACACCTCGAAGTCGTCTCGCAGCGACTCGTGCGAAGCCGTCAGGAACGCGCCGATGCCGGCTGGGCGGCCGACATCGAGGATGCTGGTCACCTCACGGACCCGGGCGATCTCGCTCACGACGTGCTGGGCGCGACGTCGCTGCCCCGCGTCGGCGATCCCCGCCACCTGAGCGGCCGTCGCGTCACGGAGGGAGGGCAGCCCGAGGGCAGCGGCAGCGCCTTCGCAGGTCCGTCGCCGGTCGGCGTACTCGCTGCCAAGGAGCGCATGAGTCGCGTGGGTGTCGACGACCAGCAGCCGCAGCCCGGCCGAGGCGAGGTCGAGAGGGATGGCGCGTGTCGACAGGTCACGGCAGTCGATGAGCAGGGCGTGTCCCGGCGTGCTCAGCATCGAGGCCAGCTGGTCCATTGCCCCGGTGGGCGCGCCGACGTAGGTGTTCTCGGCGCGGCGGGCCAGGGCGGCCAGGCGCTGCGGGGTCATGCCGAGGTCGAGCTCGTCGTCGACCGCGGCGGCCACCGCGCACTCGAGCGCGGCCGACGAGGACAGCCCTGCACCGACCGGCACGTCGCTGGTCACCTCAACCTGCAAGCCAGGGATCGACACACCTGCGTCCCTCATCGCCCAGACCACCCCGGCGACGTATGCCGCCCAGCCCTCGACGTCCCCGGGCTCGCTGTCCACGTCGAAGCGGGCCGCCTCCCCGCGCGACGTCACCACAACCTCGCTTCCGGGTCGTCTTGTGACGGTTGCTGTGGTCGCGAACGGGAGGGCGAACGGCAGCACCAGACCGTCCTGGTAGTCGACGTGCTCGCCGATCAGGTTGACGCGTCCCGGCGCAGCCCAACGGGCGGTCACCGCGCCGAGACCACGAGCGCGGGTCTGGCCCCGACCGGCCGGGTGCCGACCTCGGGCGGGCAACGTTCCTCGCAGCCGCCGTTGACGAGGACCCGGATTGACACGATGGCGAGCCGCATCGTGCCAGCCTCACACATCGCGCGCTGGATAGGGCGGGGCGGGCTGCTTCTCGGCGGTGCTCTCGGCTACGCCCTCGCGGTCAAGAACACCCACACGATGAATGTCGAGTTCTACACCGGCGTGGACGAGCGTCTCGAGGTGCCGCGTGTCCTGCCACCCGCGCCTGCGGTCAGGGGTGGGCAGACGTGGTGGAGGCGTCGAACTCAGGGCGCAGCAAGTCGAAGCGGACCAGGTCGACCACCGACCCGTCGGACAGGTCGTAGCACTGCCGGTCGCGGCCGGTCTCCGTGAAGCCCAACGACCTGGCCAGGCGCTGGGAGCCGAGGTTGCCGTCCCCAGCGCCGAGAGAGACACGCTGGAGGCCGAGTCCGCCTGCGTCAACAGACGTGAACGCGTGCCCCAGCGCAAGCCTCAGCCCAGCCCTGAGCACCCCGCGGCCGCGGGCGTCCGGGTGCGTCCGGTAGCCGACCTCGGCCGACAGGTAGTCCAGTGAATGGAGCCCGAAGAGGTTGACAGTCGCGACGTACCGGTCATCCGTCAGGTCCGCGACGACCCATTCGATGCTGGCGCCCGTCGCGTTGCCGACCAGGCGCCGAGCGAAGTGGCGCCGGAAGCTCGCCGCATCCCGCGGGAACGGGATCGTGCCGAGCCAACGCAGCGACTCGGTGTCGTTGTTCGTCTCGAGGTAAC
Source organism: Propionibacteriales bacterium (assembly GCA_013821195.1). Lineage (GTDB taxonomy): Bacteria > Actinomycetota > Actinomycetes > Propionibacteriales > Nocardioidaceae > JACDHG01. Next base: position 3,374 of record JACDHG010000029.1, on the reverse strand, counting down.
GCTGCTCGTCGTCCCTCCGGATCGCCCGCAGCCGCACCCGGTCGTCCTCGAGCACCACCGGCTCCAGCCACCGAGACGTGGGGCTCCGGCTGTCGGTCGCGAGCAACGTCCCGCGCCAGCCGTCCACCAGCTGTCCTTGATGCGGCAACCTCCCCCGAGTGGGTCCCTCGAACGTGAACCCGCTCTTCCACGCGACCCGCAGCGACCCGGTATTGCCCTCGATCGCCTCCCAGACGATCGTGCTGAGGCCTTGGACGTCGAGGGCCCACGAGACGATGAGTCGCACGGCCGCCGTCATCACTCCGCGGCCTCGCACGCCAGGGTGCGCTCCGAAGCCGATCGTGCCGATCCCAGACCCGACGTTGTGGATGCCGATCGAGCCGGCGAAGCGACTCGGACCGGCCCCTCCGTCGGCCTCGACGGCGAATGACGATGCGGTCGCGCTCTCCCACACCTCCGCGCGCCGAGCCAGGAACTGCGCGGCGTCGTCGCGCGTATACGGCGAAGGCACCGAGGTCCAACGCTGGGTCTCGGGGTCGATGCACTGCTCATACATTCCCTCGAGGTCCTCAGCCCGGTGGGCTCGTAGCGTCACCCGCCCGTCGGTGAGGACAGGGACGCCGTCAGGAAACGTCGTCAACGCCTCGCCTCCCACTCGTCACGGAGGAGGTCGAACAGGTGCATGTCACGGTCCACACCCCGGTGTGGGGCTGACCTGCGCTCGCGGCCGTACGGCTGGAACCCATTCGCGGTGGCGATGGACGCCGATGCCGGGTTGCCGTCGGCCGCCTTGATGTGCAGCCGGTGCAGCCCGAGGCCCCCGACATCATTGGGCAGGAGGGCGTGGCGGACGACGAGAGACACCGCCTCGCGCATCACGCCCCTACCGCGCGCCGCGGGATGGGTCCAGTAGCCGATCTCGCCGTTGCCCCGATCGAGGCGTGGAATGCCGACGTTGCCGAGCAGCTCGTCGGTGCCGCGGTCGGCGACCGCCCACTGCACCTGGCTTCCTTCCGCCATCGCGAGCCGCACCCGGCCGAGGTAGTCCCGCCCGTCGGCGAGCGAGTATGGCGACGGGAGCATCGGCAGCCACTCCTGGCTGCGCTCGTCGGAGCAGGCCTCGACGATGCGCTGCAGGTCGCCATCGCGCAGCGGCCGGATGGCGACCCGCTCGCCGACGATGACCGGGGACGTGAACCAGGTCGTGGTGGGCTCGCGCGGGTCGTCCCGGTGCAGCGCCGCGACCCACGCGTCCGGGTACTCGCCGCGGTGGTCCAGCCAGCGGCGCACGGTCCCGCCGAAGGTGAACCCGGTCTTCCACGCCACCCGCCGCGAGGCGAGGTTGCCCTCATTCGCGAGCCAGCTGACTGTCTCGAGCCTCCGCTCGTCGAAGCCCCAGTCGAGCAGCAGGTCGACGGCCGTCGTCATCACGCCGCGACCCCGGATGGCCGGGTGTGCCCCGAAGGCAAGCTCGGCCCGGCGCGAGCCCTTGTCGATGAGTGACAGTGTCCCCCCGAAGCGCCGGCGCCCGTCGGGATGGGTGCACTCGATGGCGAAGGCGAGCTCCTTCTCGCTCTCCCACTTCGCGGGGACCGACGTGCCGACGAACTCCAGCGCCATCTCGCGGGTGTAGCCGGGTGGCACCGTCGTCCACCGAACCGACACCGGGTCGACGCACTGCTCGACGACCGCGGCGGCATCCTCGATCCGGTGGGCACGCAGCGTGACGTCGCCGTCGGTCAGCGTGGGTACGTCGTCGGGGAAACGCATGGCGCAACCTTGCCTGCTGGTCTGCGGCAGCTCAACCACATTTCGCACCAGCCACGTTGCGCTCAGCCAACCCGAGCCGGGAAGGGGCATCGGACCGAGCCGACCCGTACGTCGCCCGAGGCAGCCGTGGACCGTTATTCTTGTCGCGACATGGATGACCCCTGGAGTAGCCAGTGCCGCGCCGTCGTATCTCTCGACCGTGAGGGGACACGATGAGCGGCACGTTCCGCGACATCTCGCTCGTCTTCGTCTTCATCCTGCTCGGCAGTTTCTTCGTCATCGCCGAGATGGCGCTCGTGTCACTGCGCGACAGCCAGGCCAAAGCCTTGCAGGGCAGCGGTCGACGCGGTGACACCGTTGCCAGGCTCAACAGTGACCCGAACCGTTTCCTCGCTGCCGTCCAGGTCGGTGTCACGATGTCTGGCTTCATGTCGGCAGCGTTCGGCGGCGCCACCCTGGCGGGTAGGCTCTCGCCCCAGCTCGAGAACTGGAACATCCCTGCGCCAGGCACCACGGCGCTCGTTCTCATCACGCTGGCGATCAGCTATACCTCGCTGGTGATCGGCGAGCTGGTGCCCAAGCGGCTGGCCTTGCAGCGTGCCGAGTTCTTCTCGCTGCTCGTGGCGCCGACCGTCGATCGCGTGGCCAAGCTCGCGCGGCCGGTCATCTGGCTGCTGTCGGTCTCGACCAACGTCGTGGTGCGGCTGCTCGGTGGAGACCCAAAGATGCAACGGGAGCGGATCACCGACGCCGAGATCCGCCAGCTGGTGTCGGGATCGGAGACACTCGGTGTCGAGGAGCGCCAGATCGTCGAGGACGTCTTCGAGGCTGGGGACCGACAGATTCGCGAGCTGATGGTGCCGCGCACCGAGGTCGACTTCATCGACGCCTCGAAGCCGGCGTACCAGGCCGCGCGGTTCGCCTTGGAGCGACCGCACTCCCGGTATCCGGTCATCGGTGAGTCGTCTGACGACGTCGTCGGCTTCGTGCACGTGAGAGACCTGCTCAACCCCGACCTGTCGAGTCGGTCGGTGCGAGTCATGGAGATCGTCCGTGAGGTGTTGATGCTGCCGGCGACCCGGCACCTCCTGTCGGCGCTGACCGACATGCGCCGCGAGGGCTCCCACCTGGCCATCGTGGTGGACGAGTACGGCGGCACGGCCGGCATCATCACCCTCGAGGACCTGGTCGAGGAGCTGATCGGCGACATCAAGGACGAGTACGACGAGGACGCGACAGAGACCACACGCTCCCTGACGGGAGAGCTCGAGGTCGACGGTCTGCTCAACCTCGACGACTTCGAGGACGAGACCGGTCTGGCGCTGCCGGAGGGGCCGTACGAGACGGTCGCCGGCTACATCATCCAGCAGCTCGGCCACGTCCCGGCTATCGGCGAGGCAGCCCATTTCGACAGCCACACCTTGACTGTCACCGACCTCGACGGGCGCCGGGTCGCCCGGGTCACGGTCGCCGCGGCCAGGCGGGAAGCGGACAAGCACGACGACGATGAGCCGGTCGAGCCGGATCGCCCGGAGCAGCAGCCGGTGCAACAGACGCCGACACCGCAGACGTTAGCCGGCGAGCAGTCCACCAAGGCGTAGCAC
>JACDHG010000124.1 GCA_013821195.1 Propionibacteriales bacterium | reverse complement strand
TGCCGCCAGGTAGGCGTCGGTGACTTGTCGGTGTCCGACCACATGTTCCAGGTCTACCTGGCGGTATGAGATCGCGTCGGGCCAGAACTCACAACGCGGACTTGTGTACAGCACGTCAAGAAGGGCCTTTGCTGTCGACTGGCTTTGTCCCAAGCGAACCAGGAAGCGAATCAAGGAACCTTCGACAACCGGGCACAGCGCGATGTGGTCCACGCCGGCCGCCCAGGAAACGGCCCGCTGATGGTGCTCATGGTCGGTGAGGGTGAGTGCGATGAGTGCGTTGGCGTCGAGAAGATGGGTCGGAGTCACTCGTCGTCCAGCGCTTCTGCCACATCCGCCGCTGTGACCCGGTGCCCTAGCGTCAAGGCGGGCAAGCCGCTGATCGGGTCGATGGAGACCTTGGCGGGCTCCCCCAGCGAGGCGAGTCCCCGAATAGTGAGGTCGGCAAGCGTGGCGGAGAGTGACTGGCGGCGTTCGTCCGCAATCCGCCTGGCACGTTCGTGCACCGCTGGCGGCAGGTTCTCTGTCGTTCGCATGTGTACATCATAGCCGCATCAGGGCGATGCAGAGTCAAGCTGAGCCCAGTCACGCCAAGGGTCTCGGGTGCGGGTCGTGCTCGTGCTCGGGGTCGCCGGCGAAGACCTGCTCGTACAGGTCGTAGACGAACCATGCCTTCTCGTTGTTGTAGCGCATCGCGTCGGTGAACCCGCGGGCGGCGACCTCGCGCTTCACCTCGGCGTACCGGTCGCGATCCTCGGGGTGGGTGCGCAGCCAGTCGCGGAACATCCGGTGCCGCTGGGGCTCCCGTGCGCCTGGTGAGAAGACGTGCAGGTTGGTGGTCGGCTCCAGCCCCCGGAGGCAGCGGTGCTCCTCCCAGTCAGGTTCGCGGACCCTCAGCACGAAGCCCGCCGCCCCGAGGTCGGGCAGCCAGGCGTCCTCGTCCGCGGAGTCGGCGACGGTGAGGTCGACGTCGATCATCGGCTTCGCCCACAACCCGGGCACGGACGTCGAGCCGACGTGCTCGATCGCGAGCACGCGCTCCCCCAGCGCGGCGAAGACCCGGTCGCGCGCGGCGGCGTACCACTGCGGCCAGGCCGGGTCGGCGGCGACGACCTCGACCGGCGCCGGCACCCAGACGCCCAACTGGACCCGGGCTGCGTTGATGTCCTCCTCGGACGGCGTCTCGAACGGGTTCCAGAGCGGATGAGTGCGCACGCTCTGACCCTAAGGGCAACGCGGACTCTCCTACTCGTCCCACTTCAACGCGTCTCGCTACCAGTCCACTTCACGGGAAGTGGACTCGATGAGGAACCATCGTTTCACTTCAGGCGTGCGACGTCTGCCGATGCAGGAGCAGCAGTGTGTACGCCGCAGTGGATTTCGCGTCGGAGATTGTGCCGGCGTTCATCATGCGCTCGACGTCGGCACGAGTGAACCAGGCCGACCGCATGTCTTGCTCCTCGAGCTCCCGCTGCGGCGGGCCTTGGGTCAGGTCGGTGGCCATGAAGACCCAGCACCGTTGGCTGAACGTGCTCGGCATGATCTCCAGCGTGCCGAGCAGGGTCATCGCGCCAGCCACCAGGCCGGTCTCTTCGCGCAGCTCGCGGGCAGCCAGCGCAGCCGGGTCGGCGTCGAGTCGCTGGTCGGTGCTCCCGGAAGGGAACTCCCAGCGCCGGCCTCCCACCGGGTAGCGGTACTGCTCGACCAGGTGCAGCCGATCTCCGTCAGCCGGGATGACCAGCGCGACGTCTGGACTGTCCACGACGCAGTAAGTGCCGGTGGAGCCGTCCAAACGACGAACCGAATCTTCTCGGACCGTCAGCCACGGGTTGGCGTACACCTGTTTGCTGCCAAGGGTTTCCACGGCGATCATTGTGCCCGGTCGGTGGCCCAGAACGGTCGGCACAGCCCGAAGACGAGGCCTCCATTCGGCTCCCGGGCGTGCTGGATTGCAGCGGCGCACTGCCCGCGGCTGGATGCGCGCACAGGCAGATGAGTGCTCTCGCTGGCGAGGACAGCAGGCGGCGAATGGACGCACCCCTGAACGCTTGGACCGTGGCAAGAGTAGCCCTGTGTCAAGCCGCCTGGTGTTGGAGTCGTTGTAGGGCGCGGTGTCTGGCGGGGTCGTAGGGCTGGTTGTCTTGCCAGCAGCGCCAGATGATGTGGAGCCAGGCTCGGGCGAGGATGCGGACGGCGTGGGGGTGGTCGTGGCCGCGTGCGCGGGCTCGTTGGTAGAGGTCGGCGGCCCAGGGGTTGACGTGGTGGGAGTCGCCGGCGAAGTCGACGACCGCACCGCGGAGCTGTTTGTCCACGGCCCAGCGGAAGGTGACGACCTTGACCTTGCCGGACTGTCGCGTCGATGGGGCGGCGCCGGCCAGGCAGGCCAGCGACTCCGGGGTCGGGAAGCGGCCGCGGGCGTCGCCGATCTCGGCGAGAAGCCGGGCGGCGCGGACGGTGCCGGACTTCGGCAACGAGGTGAAGATCGCGGCGTCGGGGTGCGCGGCGAGCTGGTCGGCGATCTGCTTCTCGAGGGCCTTGATCTGGACGCGCAGCCCGGTCAGTGCGGCGACCAGCGCCAGGGTGATCTCGGCGCGGGCCGCGGCCTGAGCTCCGGTGGTGCCGCGGGGCGCCTGGTTGAGGTGGTCCCAGAGCCGGTCGAGGTTGGCCAGGTGGTTGTATCCGATCGAGCGCAGCCAGTTGCCCAGCCGGGTCGGTGAGAGCCAGTCGGCCTTGTCCTGGCTGGGGAAGCGGTTCAGGAACCGCAGGGTGATCGCGGAGTCGATATCGCGGAACAGCCCGATCACCCCGGGCAGGGTGGTCTGCAGGTGCGCGCGCAGCTGGTTGGCCATCGCGACCCTCGCCGCGACGAGGTCCTGGCGGGCCCGCACGGTCATCCGCAGGGTGATCGTGGCGTCGCTGTCACGGGTCAGTGGGCGGAGTCGGCCGCGGTCGGTGCGCAGGGTGTCGGCCAGGACGTAGGCGTCGAACCCGTCGTCCTTGTTGCCGGCCGAGCCGTAGCGGCTGCGCAGGTTCTTGACCTGGTTCGGGGCGATCACCACGACCCCGAGGTCGGCCTCGAGGAGCGCGTCGACGACCGGCCCGTCGGGACGCTCGATCGCGACCTCGTCCACGCCAGCCCGATGGAGTCGGGCCACCAGCTGCCGCAGCCCCGGCGCAGTGTGGGGGATGGTGAACCGGTCTTGCTGGACACCGTGGGGGTCGACGATAGCGACAGCGTGGTCGCTGCTCGCCCAGTCGATCCCGGCCGTCGGCGCGGGTGTCGCTGCGGGTGTCGTTGCGGGTGTCGCTGGGGCCTGGTCTTGGTCGATCATGGCGTTGTGCTCCTTGCTGTTGCAGCAGCAGATGGGCACCCCCAACGGTTCGGGACACGACTGCCGGTCGCTCACTGATCGGCGCTCTGGTGGCGCTCAGCCCTGTCGCCAGTCGGCGTGTCCTGGGCCGTTGGGCCTCGCATGACTCATGCAGGACCTCAACCGGTCTTGCGGACGCGGCGATGACCCAACGGGAACCAGGGATGCGCCGGCGACCCTTGTGTCCCCGGCACCACTCAGCGTGCCCGGAACCGCCACCGACAGGTAGACCTTCGCGCAGTGAGCGGTTGGTGCGTGCGCCGTGCCCAGCCGCGTGCATGACACATTGACTCCATGCCTGACGAAGTCGACGACGCCTCAATCTCGGACTGGCCGTTGTTCGGGCTTCGCCTCCGCTGTAACGACGTTCTTCTTCGCCTAGTGCGGGAACGGGATCTTCCCCGCTTGGCGGCCATACAGCCACCCGACTACGACACGACCCTCGGGCTGAGAGGCTTCCTGAACAGGACCTAGACGAGCACCGGCGACGGCTCATCTATCAGGGATACTGGCGCTCACTGGGCACGTGGTCTCCGTCATCGTGGTGCCTCGATTTCGCCGTCGAGTACGAAGGCGCACTTGTTGGTGTCCAGTCGCTCGAAGCCGATGACTTCCCCGACGTCCACACCGTCGACTCAGGCTCCTGGCTAGTGAGTTCGGTTCGCGGACGAGGTGTCGGGATTGCGATGCGAACGGCTGTGCTGGGTCTCGCCTTCGAGCACCTGGGCGCTCTAGCCGCTGTGACGTCAGCGCGCGCCGACAATGCCACATCGCTCGGCGTCTCACGACACCTTGGCTACGGGGACAACGGCGTCAGCCTGAACCCTTCCCATCATGGGCTGGTTGAACTGAAGCACATGCGGTTGACGACCACGGATTGGCGAGCCTCAAGAAGGGCAGGACAGGTCAGCGTGAGTGGGTTTCGCGGATGTCTCCCATGGTTCGGGATGTTGCCTCAGGCATAAGCCGCAGGCTCGCGCCGATGGCGGGGCGGGACGCACGCTCGCTGGACACCGATCACCGGCATAGTGCCGACGTGCGGACGCTGACGCAACTCGGTGGCGCATCCTCACGTCGCCGCGAGTGCGTTCAGGAGGCGCGCGTACGATGCATCCTCCCCTAGGCCAGTGGTGTCGAGCCGGATCGTCTGCGGACGGTCAGCGAGGTACTCGGCCAGATGTTGGCGGATTCTGTCGACCAGGTCGCTCTCGGGATCTTCGAGCCTTGTCTGAATACGTGCCTCGATCTCGTTGGTGGGTTGCTTGCCGCGAAGGCGTTGGAGATGCTCCTCGTCGTCGACCAACAGAGCCACCTCGATGTAGGTGGCATCGGCCTCGCGGGCTGCTTCCTCGAACCCCGGGCCCCGGTCATGGCTCGTGACGAGTTGCGGAAGGATCACGTCGTTTCCCTCGCGCAGGTGGCGCGTCGCCAATGCCCGCCCATGCTCCCGCGCGATCCCCCAAGCAGTGAAGAAGTTCTCCTGCCAACCGCCGATCAATCCCGCGAGTACGTCGAGATCGAGCGCTAGCGTTCCCGGGTGCTCGTCGACGTATCTGCGAGCCAGCGTCGACTTCCCGACGCGTGAGGGGCCGTTGAGGTGAATCAGGCGTGGCATGTCGCCGACCCTATGGCTCAGACTCTTACCTCGCTGACGAGGGACTCGCGGTCCGCTGTTCACTGACATGCCGCGTTGAGGGCGGCTACGCTCGATCGGCGCAGCCCACGCAGTCAGGCGGCGACCGTGCGCCTGAGATAATCGGCTTGTGTCGGTCCCGACTCTGCTCCTCACCGGCACCTGCGGCGTCGGGAAGTCAACCATTGCCGCAGAGATCAATGACGCGCTCGCGGAAGCTGGGATCGCGAACGCAGCTGTCGACCTCGACGCGCTGACGTGGCAATGGCCGTCGAGCAGTGCCTACAACAGCGACTTGATGTTCGAGAACCTCTCCGCACTGTGGCCCAACTACCAGGCGCACGGTGCACAGCGGCTGATTCTCGCTCGCGTCGTGGAGGACAATGCCGAGCTCGCGCGGTACCGGGAGGCGGTGCCAGGAGCGGAGATCGTCATCTGTCTGTTGACGGCGCCGCGGCCTCTGCGAATCGATCGTCTGCGAGAAAGAATGCCGGCTGGCCGATCACGCGACTGGCACGAGCGCCGCACAGTTGAGCTTGAGGAGATCCTCCTGCGATCGGGCGTTGAGAACTTCACTGTGATGAACGATGAGCGTGAAGCGCGTGCGGTTGCATTGGACGTGCTTAGCCAGATCGGGTGGTTGTGAGGAGCGCCATGCGACGGCGCCCAGACCCGATATCAGCCATGGATGTCCCGCCCTTCACGTTCGAGCGCTGCTCGGATCTGGCTGAGCCACTCCATGCCGAGCCGACGTCCGTTCGGGAGTTGGTCGCCTCGATCCCAGCGCCACGTGGTGATCATCGCCAGTACGAGGATCCGGCACTGGCGCAGCAGGTTTTGTTCGAGACCCGGGTAGTGCTCGCTGACCTCTTCGGGCGCGTGGGCGAGGTCGAACTCGACGGGCCCTCGGCAACACGTCTCAAGATCGATGACCAGCAACCCGCCCTTCGTGGCGAGCAGGTTGCCCGGGTGCGGTTCGCCGTGGAGGAGCTGCTCGGCATTGCCACGCTCGATGATCACCCGACTCAAAGTGCGCAGTGTGTCGCCGAGCAGCTCCCGGTCCGCGTCGGCGAGCGCCGGAGTGCGCTCGCGGCTCGCCACGAGCTGTTGAGCCGAGTCGACCCGATCTGCGAAGTGCGGCGTCGGGACATCGAGCGTGCGCATGCCGGCATGCAGCCGTTCGAGCGCAGCGGCGTAGTCGGCCGATGGGACCTCTCGAGGTGTGGCTGGTTCGTAGTAGGTCCACAGCGTGACCACGAAGTCGTCCCGCTCGTAGACACGCGGCTTGACACGAGGGTCGAGGGCGGCCACCGGGCACCCGGACCTGGCGAGCCGCTGAGCAAGCTCTACTTCGAGCTCCGCGACCTGGTGCGCTACCGGTGCCACTCGGGCCAGGACGTCACCAGGCAGCAGTCGCAGAGTGAGCTTGTTCGAGTTGTGGAGCACGATGGCGTCGTCGGCCGTGAGGTCGAGGGATGAGGCGACCGACCTCGCAGTAGCCACCGCACGCCGGACCTCTGAATCTTGCATCTGAACCACGATAAGGCGCGCAAACCCCGGGCGTCGTACGGGAGCGCCGGGACGCTCGGCCCCGTTGTTACCCTGCCGAGTCGTCCAAGGCATCAGGCCGCCGAGTCACCATCGCCCGAACAAGAACTTTACTCGCTCATGCCGACGTCCGGGCGGTCCTGCTCCGCCCATGGCGTCCCGCAGGCGCGCGCTCGGGCGCCGACTACGGCACGGTGGGGGTAGCCCCGGCGCGACTTGGGCCGGCGGGAACGGGCGGGGACGGGCGGACCTCATGCACGTCCTGATTTTCAGCCCTTTGGCGTCCAGCGTGCGCAACTGGCTTCGTACCGGATCGGCATCGACTCGCGTCCGGCGGCGTCGCAGACTGCTTGTAGTTTGGATCGGGTTTCGCCCAGGTAGTCCGCGCGCTCCTCGTGGCTCATGGCGATCGACATTGACGTGGTCGCCATGTGTGCTGCTTGGTGCTCAGGCGTCGTCTCAAACGCCCACGCGAACTGCGCGTAGTCGAGTTCCTCGTCTGGGAAATAGGGGAGGCGATTGCTGACGCCTTCGGCACTGCCCTTCGTTGATCGGTCGTACCGGTCGGACTCTGCGAGCAGTTCGAACTCCCACGGCTCGACCGGCTGGGCCGTGACGTTCCAAACCAGACCAAGCCATCCGCCCGGCTTCAGGACACGCCCAAGTTCGATGATCGTCGCGTCTGGGTCGAACCAGTGCCAAGCATCAGCGACCAAGACGGCATCCAATGACGCGTCCTCGACCGGTATGGCCGTCGAGACGGAATGGTGATGCCGCGCCGTCGGGTTGTTCCGAGCCAAGACTGCGAGCATCCGCGAATCTGGCTCGACCGCCTCAATGACCAAGCCGCGAGCCACAAGCAGCGATGTCATCTTGCCGGTTCCTGCGCCGACATCGGCGACTCGTGCGGGTGCAGCCGGGGCAAGCCACTCGACCGCTGCCTCGGGATAACTTGGGCGCCACCTTTCGTACTCGTCGGCTACCTGTCCGAAGGTCAAGGCTCGGTTCGGCTCACTCACCCACCAAACCCTACGTACTCGACAGCACGCCCACCGCGATCAGCGCGCCGTTGGCCCCAACTGTGCATCCGCATGGCCGAGTGCGTTCGACAGCCCCTGTGCTCCGCCCTGTTACGGCGACCGGCTGCTGTTGCAGCATCCGGATCTACCGCTGACCGTGAAGCTCGGGACTGCCGATGAGCAGATCATGGATGAGCAGCTCTACGGTGAAGCGGTGAGTCTCCAGGAACACCCCTTC
>JACDHG010000123.1 GCA_013821195.1 Propionibacteriales bacterium | reverse complement strand
GGTGTGTGCTGGCAGAGCACTACGGGCCGGACTGGCGCCGCTGGCCGGCAGAGCTGCAGCAGCCCAGCACGCCCGATGTGACGGCCTTTGCTGCCGACAACAGAGCACGGGTGGCGTTCTACTGCTGGCTGCAGTGGCTGCTCGACATCCAGCTGCGTGCGGCTAGTGGCGACCTCAACGTGCTGCAGGACCTGCCGATCGGCGTCGACGGTGGCGGCGCGGATGCCTGGGCGTGGCGGGAGACGCTGGCGCTAGGCGTCCAGGTCGGGGCGCCCCCCGACGTCTTCCACCAGACCGGACAGAATTGGGGCTCCCCGCCACTGGTCCCGTGGCGGTTGCGCGCCGCGGACTACGCGCCGTTCATCGAGTCGATCCGGGCGACGATGGCGAGTGCCGGTGGCATCCGGATCGACCACGTCATGGGCCTCTTCCGGCTGTGGTGGGTGCCGGAGGGTTCGTCGCCGGCGGAGGGTGCCTACGTGCGCTACCCCAGCGACGACCTGCTCGACATCGTCGCGCTGGAGAGTCACCGGGCTCAGTCGCTCGTGGTCGGAGAGGATCTCGGCACGGTCGGGGTCGGGGTGCGGGAGGCGCTGGCCGACCACCAGATCCTGTCGTACCGGCTGTTGTTCTTCGAGGACGACGACCCGGCCGACTGGCCGGCGGCCGCAATGGCGGCAGTGTCGACGCACGACCTTCCGACGGTCGCGGGACTGTGGACCGGGAGCGACGTCGAGGAGCAGGCGGGGTACGTCGAGACGCCTCACGACATGTTGGAGCGTGGGCGAGAGAATCTCTTGGCGCGGTGGCGGGACCCTGCCGGGGTCGCCGAGGGGGCGTCGGTCGCACAGGCGATCGAGGCGGCCCACCGCTGGCTGGGTCGGGTCCCCTCGATCCTGGTCGCGGCGACGCTCGAGGATGCGGTCGGAGCGGAGCGGCGGCCAAACCTTCCGGGTGCGGGCGCCCGTGAGAACTGGTGCATCCCGTTGGCCGTGAAGGTTGAGGACCTGTCGAGCCATCCGACGGTGGCAGCGGTGGCGCGGATCCTCACCGCGGCGGTCAACCACCCTCGCGGGTAGCGCGTTTGGGCCGCACCCCCAGGGCGCCGTACGTCGTCCGACACCCGGCGGCAAACGACCGCCGACAGCCGCCCTCGCCGTACGTCGTCCGACACCCGGCGGCAAACGACCGCCGACAGCCGCACCCCCAGGGCGCCGTACGTCTTCCGACACCCGGCGGCAAACGACCGCCACTAAGCCGCCCTCGCCGTACGTCGTCCGACACCCGGCGGCAAACGACCGTCACTCGGCGCGGGGGCTCAGCCGCAGGGATCTTGGGCTGCGAGCTCCCTGCGGATCTCGTCCATGTCGGCACTCTCCACCGCGTCGATCAGCTGCTCCAGCGCAGGGGCGGGCACGGCGCCGGGCTGGGAGTAGAGCAAGATTCCCTCACGAAAGGCCATCAGAGTGGGAATCGAGCTGATCCCGAGCCCACCCGAGAGCTCAGGTTCCGCCTCGGTGTCGACCTTGGCGAACGTGATGGCGGCATGCTGCTCCGATGCCGCGTCGAAGATGGGCCCGAACTGCCGACAAGGCCCGCACCATGCGGCCCAGAAGTCCACCAGCACGATCCCCTCGGACTCGACAGTCGACCGGAAGCTGTCCAAGGTCAGGTTCGTGGTGCTCATCGCCTCTGCTCTCTGTCAAGGGTGTGGTGATGGCTGCAACGCCTGGCCGCAGCGGTGTTCCGACTGCGGAACCGCCAGCTCGGGGACTGCTCCTACATGACTTTCAGAATAGTGGCGTGATCAGGTGGAGTCGTCGTCCAGCTCGGCGAGCTCTCGGTAGTCGCCCGGCACGTCGACCACGTCGGTGACCGGTCGGTAGCCGGGATCGATCCGGACGAGATCCCACTCGTTGATCCAGGCGCGCACGTACTGACGCATCCTCGTCGCACCGAGCCGCTCGAGACCCGCGACGTCCGGCGGCACCCACCCGTAGGCGGCACCGTGCAGCCGGCGAAGGGTGTGATAGGCGCGGTCAAGCTCTGCCTCGTCGGGTGGGGCGAGGGGTATGAGGTCACGCTCGATGTGCCGCATCCCCACCTCTGCGAGTGCGGCAATCTCGGCGTACTCCTCGGTCTGCTTGTCGCGTAGCCGGTCGGGCAGGCTGTCACGGTCGTTCTTGCCGGCCAGGACCGCTGTCCCGAAGTCGTCTGTCATCGCCGCGACAGTGACGAGGGGCTCTCCTTCGTCACCGTGGTCCCCGTCGAGCCAGCGCGCCAGCTCGGCATAGGACCGGCCACGCTGGAGCAGCGAGTAGCGGCCGATCAGCTCGACCTCGTCGAAGAGCACCAACCAACCGGCGTGGCCCCCTGCCCGCAGCAGCCGCGGCAGGAACCGGAGCCGCTGGCGGGCCAGGTCTCGGATCTTGATCGGGGTGAACTTGAACGTCCTGGCCTCGCCGACGGCCTTGAGCTGGCGGCGCAGGTCCGGCATCGGCAACGGGTCCCCGGACCAGAATCGGACGATGGCGTCGAGGAACTCTTCGGCGGCGCCCGGCGCGTCGCTGCCGAGACGCTGATGCAGCAGGAGCGTCGCGTCGAACCGTTCGTTCATGTCACGGCCGGGTCCCCGCAGCCACCGCAGCAGCTCGGTGTAGCCGACGCTGTTCGGGTCCAACACCGCCGCGGCCTCCGCGACGACGTCGCGGGCGCCGTCGGGGGCGACCGCGGACTCCACGGCTGCCCGCAACACCTTCGCGGGGTCGTACAGCGGAGTCTCCTTGCTGATCACCACGGTGCTGACCACAAAGCCGGCGGAGGTCGCGAGGTGGCCGAGGTGGGTGAGGAGATGGCTCTTGCCCTCGCCGAAGCCGGCGCCGAGCAGCATCGACGCGCGCCCGCGGCGACCGCTCCGCGATTCGGCAGCGTCGTCGAGCAGCCGGGTGAACCGGTCCTCGATGTCGCTTTGGCCCGAGCCGAGGGCGATGACCGCGTCGGCGTTGGGCACGCCGCTGCGCAGGGCCTCGATCGCCCGCCTGCGGGCCAGCCGGTCGCCGTCCCAGCCGTGCTCCGGACTCACCGCACGGCCTCGAGCCGTACCTCGAGCCGGACCAGGGAGGCGAACGGGTTGGCGCGACGCCGGTCCCGCACCTCGTCGGCGACCCTGAGGTGCAGGGCGGCATACGAGAGCAGCCCACGCCTCTCGTCGCTCACCAGGTCGGGCGGCACCACGGCCACGACCAGCATGCCGACCAGGTCGTCTGTCGCGTCGATGAGCTGGCGCAGGAGCTCGTAGGCGTCGAGCACGTTCGCCTTGGTGTAGTAGGTGCCGGTGCGCTCTGGCACCGGTGGACGTCGTGCCTCGGCCAGCCGCGCCAGGTCGATGTGGAGGACCAGTCCGCGGTGGCCGGCCCGCAGCAGGAGGCGCCCGACCGAGGTGAGCATCGACCTGGCGTTGTGGCGGCCGATCCGCGCGTAGATCATCACGGCGCGCAGGTCGCGCAGCCCGACCGGCTCGCCTGTGAGCCAGTCCCGGACGACGCGGGCCTCATCGGGGTGGACGTCGCCGCTGCCCAGCTGAGCCTGGGCCAGCCGGAGCAGCGCTCGGCGCAGCTCGCGGGGGAGGCTGGTGTCGAGGAGGAGCGTGTGCTCCAGCTGTCGGCGCACACTGCGGTAGAGCTCGCGCGCGTCGAGGTCGTGGTCGGCAGCAACCTCGGCCACAGTCAGCCGGCCAGGGGTCGCGGGGACGGCGATGTCGTCATACGCGATGCTCACGACCGCGGCCGCGATCCGGTCCCAGTCGACCTGCCGAGCCACGGCGAAGAACACCTGGTCGATCATGTGCGCCCGGGTCGTCTCGGCGGACAGGTGCACCGTCAGGCACCGTTGCTGGTCCGCCACGGCACGCAGGGACCGCTCGAACCTGTCGGCGACGCCGGCGTCCCCGGCCACCACGAGCTTCACCGACCCTCCCCCGGCCGACAGGTAGGAGGCGAGGTACTGCTCCCCGAGGAAGGCGACGTAGGCGTCGGAGCCCATCACCCCGCCACCGAGCACCACGGCCGGCGACCCAAGCTCGGCCGTCATGAACGGTCCGCGAAGGAGATTCCCCAGTACAGCTGCTGCTGCCCCGTCTGTGCCACGGTGGTGAGCGTGCCCGAGCCTCGGGTTCCCGAGCTGGCGTGCCAACGCAGCGCCCTGCCCGACTTCGTCGTCGTGGCCCCGGTGGAGTCCAGGAGGTACAGGTCGCGGGCGAACTCGGGACGGGTGTAGTCGCGCTGCTGGCCGGGCAGCAGCGTCAGCACCCCCCACACGGCGACCAGGCGCACCACCGCGCCGTCGCGCTGCTGGTTCTGGGACCGGACGAGGTCGTATGCCGACGCCAGACTCTCGAGGAACGGCTCAGGCTTGAACCGCGGTGGCCGTGCCTGCGCAGCCGCGAGCAGCCCCACCAGGACTGACGGGCGAAGCCGCTTCTCGCGGCGTCTGTCGATCTCGACGGCGGCGTCGCCGGGAAGCACCTTGATCAGCGACGGGTAGCACAGCAGCCGCTCGTCCGCCTCGAACATGGCCACGCCCTGCGCGGCCGCCTCGTCGAGCAGCTCCTGGCCGTAGGCGCCGGACGCCAGGTGCTCCTGCTCGTCAAGGACGAAGGATGCCGAGGCGCCCTCCGTGGCTCGGGCGGTGTCGGCGGAGAGGGCAGCCGCCGAGCTCAGGGCCCGTCGCAGCTCACGCAGCTGTCCGCGCGCGGACCCGGTCTTGGCCTTCTTCAACTCTCGAGTCAGGGCAGCGGTCGCCTTGAGGGCAGCGTCGACCTGCTCCTCCGTCGCCGCAAGCGCCGCCTCAAGCCCACTGTCCGTCACCACCGTCCGCCTTCCCATCGTCCTGACGCCGTACAGGAGGCTACCCGAACCCGGCCGCCACCCCGCAGCGCCGCCGGTCCAGCCCCAGACGAGGCCCGACCGGCGTTCGCTTGTCGGCTGGGACGTGCTCGTTGCCACTGCGCCATTGGTCAGTGGCGCATCTGGTCATCGGGCGGAGCCCGTTGGCCGCAGCACGAACAGTCCGTCGTACCCGTGCACGATGACGACACCGTTGTCGAAGTACGGGTAGTTGCTCCACGTGCCGTGGCTGAAGGCCGTCGCGTCGTCTTCCGGCCAGGTGTCGAACCAGCCGACCTCGCGCAGCTGACCGTCGGCGACGCCTGACGAGTTGAGGATCCGCAGCCCGGAGCGGTAGTTGGACTGGTAGACCCGGTTGCCGTCGCCGTACAGGTTGTGGTCGATCGCGGTGGTGTCGTTGACGAACCGGGAGAACTGCTCCGGTGCCGTCAGGTCTGACACGTCCCAGATCAGCGTCGTGGTCCTGACCCCGCTCCTCAGCTCGTCGAGCTCGTCGCCCATCAGGAAGTAGCCGCGGTCGTCGGTGAGCCAGCCCTGGTGACTGTAGGCCGCTGAGCTGTAACCAACGCGGGACAGCTCGACCGGGTTGGCCTTGACGGTCACGTCGACGATCGTGAGGGTGTCCTCGTTGGAGTTGAAGCAGATCTCGCGGCCGGTGAAGCGCGCATCCGGTCCGTCATAGACCACGCACTGCGTGTCGTGGACGTAGCCGTCCTCCGCGACACACCCGCAAAGGTCGGTGATGCAGGCTGGCGGACGTCGACCATGTGGAGTCCGCCGGCGCAGCCGTGGAGGTCCTCGCGGGCGCCGACGACGTAGGCGTAGCCGGTGTCCTCGTTGATCCCGACGTTGTGGGCGCGTCCGAACCCGCTGTAGTGAGCCGTCTCGGTCAGCTCGACCGGTGCCTGGCGTCGCTCGATCGTGCGGAGCTGGGTGAGGTCGAAGACCTGCATGCCGTGCTCGCGTGCCTCGGAGACGATGAATGCGTGGTCGTCATACACCTTGATGTCGCGCCAGATCACGTTCTGTGTGCCCGAGGTCGGCAGGTTGCCGAGGTAGACCGGGCGACGCTCGGGTCCTGATCGACGCCGTGAGCGGCGAGCAGGTCGACCCGAGCACTGCCCTTCAGAACGTGGAGGCGTACCACGCCTCGGGGTGCAGCGGCACAGCGACCGGCGGCTGAGTGACCGAACTGAGTTCTCGACACGTGGCGGCAGGACGCCCTCAGCTTCTAGCGCAGTCCCGGTAGCGCTACTTGGGTGGAAGTGATCGAGCGCAGGCGACGCCGCGGCTCACCCAGCGCCGGAGTGCATCGTCGGTCTCGAGCGCCTCGCGATCGACTCGAAGCCAGCCGGCCATCTCCCGGCCGCGCATCTCGAACCGCCCCACATGCGGCTCACTGACAAGAGACTCGGTCTGAGCGGGATCGACGCGCAGCAGCAATCCGCCCCTACTGCTGGCACTCACGGCCATGTTGCCGCTGATCAAGAACGCCAGGCCCCCGAACATGCGCTTCTCGGTGAGGCCACGCTCACCGTGAACGACCTCGCGGATCCGATTCGCGAGCTCGTCGTCGTACGCCATGGCAAGAAGTATCGCGCAGAGCCATCACGAGGTGGAACCACCTACTTGCATACACGTGCGAGACGTGACGCGTTCTCAGGCGCCGACGAGACGCAGAATGGTCGTCACCGACTCCTTCAGCGGCGCCGTCGTCCGAACCTCGTGACTGGCCACCCGTCGCAGCAGCGGCTCAACGGTCTCGACGTCGTCAAGGAAGCGACGTAGCTCCTCGGGTGCCTTGCCGTACGCGTTGTTGGTTCTCGTCGCCAGCCGCTCGACCAGAGTCTCGAGGGGCGCGCTGAGCAGCACGATGTGGTCGAACTGCGGATGGAACTTCTCCTGGTTCTCTTCGCAGCCGGCGAGGAACAAGACGTCCGCGTCCTCGGTGGCCAGGAGCTCCTTGATGGCGTCCTCGCGCCACATCTGACGGCCGTCTGGTTGGGGCTCGACCCACCCGTCGTCGGTGTCAACCGCCTTGTACCCACGAGCGATCAGCTCTCGAATGACGCTGGACTTCCCGGTCCCCGACATCCCCGTGAGAAGTATTCGCTTCACGTGCGGGAGCGTACGCGCCAGGATCGGGCGATCAAGAGCTGGCGCCTGGACATCGAACACGCAGTTGTCAATCGCGGCCGATTGTCTGACCGCGGACTCGAGACGCCCGAAAGCCGCGCCGTCTCGGTGCTCGAGTCTGTCGGCGTTTGCAGATACGGTCGTATGAGTCAGGAATCGCTCTCAATCGGAGGACATCGTGTCGAGCTCGCTTCGGGTTGCCGGCTTATTCGCTGGCATCGGCGGGATCGAGTTGGGCTTCCACCGCGCCTTGGGAGATGGCGTCGACACGGTGCTGCTCTGTGAGTCTTGGAGACCCGCCCAGGACGTTCTCGCCGCAAGATTTCCTGACGTCGAGTTGCACCCCGATGTCCAGAAGTTCACAGACTTGCCAGCGGGCCTCGACGTGCTCACGGCGGGGTTTCCTTGCACTGACCTTTCGCAGGCGGGTCGCACGGCCGGCATCGGGGGCGCAGCGTCCGGACTTGTGGCGCACGTCTTCGAGGCGCTTCGCTTGGCGCAGAAACGCTCGCGGCTTCCCTGGCTGATGATCGAGAACGTCCCGAACATGCTTGCCTTGGATCACGGGGGTGCCATGGCGTACCTCGTCGCAGAGATCGAGTCGCTCGGCTACCGATGGGCCTACCGGGTCGTGGACACGAGGTCGACCGGCCTTCCCCAGCGGAGGCGGAGAGTCATCCTGCTGGCCTCACGGACCGAGGACCCGCGTTCTGTCCTCTTCGCTGACGACGTCGGGGACCGCGAACCGAACGACTACGACGACGCCGCGTACGGCTTCTACT
>JACDHG010000122.1 GCA_013821195.1 Propionibacteriales bacterium | reverse complement strand
CTCGGTCACGCGCACGAGCTCCATCGCGAGGTTGCGGTCGGGCGCGTTGCGCGGGGTTTCGAAGGTGTGTCCGGTCAGGCCCTGCGGTTCTTCGAGCGTCACGGCACTCTCCTCGTCGTTGGCTTGACCTGATCGTAACGACATTGTCTGTATGCCGGTCGATCTTGCGGCCTCGCCGGTCGAGCGCGGAAGTCGCGGTCACGCGGGGTAGGCGGTCACCTCCGTGGCTTTCACCGTAGCCCACACAAGTGAGCCTGACCGCAGGCCCAGCGCCGCGAGGGCCGCCGGGGTGATGTCCACGAGCAATCTCGCCTGACTCTCCACCTGGACCCGGACCGCGTCGCCGTGCGGTGCCACCGAGGTCACGCGTCCTTCCCAGACGTTGCGCGGGCTGCCTTGCGGCCTGGAGGTGTATAGGCTGACCGTCGCGGGGGAGAACGTCGCGAATGCCGGGCCGGTCAGCTGCCCGTTGGATGACACGATCGTCATACCGCTGGGCAGCGTGATAGCACCGGCGCGAGCGGCCCCGCGGACCAGGTTGAGCCCGACGAGCGCCGCGACGTGCTGTGTGCGTGGTCGGGCCGCCACCTGCGTCGGCGTCCCGATCTGGACGATGTCGCCAGCGTCGAGGACGATGATCCGGTCGGTCATGACCATCGCGTCCAAGGCGGTGTGCGTCACAACGATGCTGACGCCGGCGAACGCCCTCAGGTGCTCGCGCAGCTGGGTTCGCAGCGTCATGGCGCCTGACGCGTCGAGCGAGGCGGTCGGCTCGTCGAGCAGGAGCATCCGTGGCTCGCTGGCAAGTGCGCGCGCGATCGCGACCCGCTGAGCCTGGCCCCCGGACAGCTCGCGGGGCTTCCGGTTGGCCAACCCGCCGACGCCGAGACGGGTGAGCCACTCGGCTGCGCGCGACCGGGACTCAGCCCGTGGCGTTCCGCGTGAACGGCCACCGAAGGCGACGTTGTCGAGCGCCGTCAGGTGGGGGAACAGGAGGTGGTCCTGGAAGACGAAGCCGACCCCACGTTCGTGCGTGGGCACATGCACGTCGCTGCCTGACAACAGTCGGCCGTCGAGGGCGATCTCCCCCGAGTCGACCGCGAGGAGACCGGCCAGGGCACGAAGGGTGGTCGACTTGCCGGCGCCGTTCGGTCCGATCAGGCCGACGATCTCCCCAGGTCCGGCGTCGAGATCGACGGTCGTCGTATGCGCCGGACGTCGTACGACGAAGTGCGCGTCCAGGCTCACGTGGACAGTCCCGAGAGCCAGCGTTCCCGCAGCAGGGCGAGCACCACGACCGACACGACGATGAGCACGAGGCTCAACGCGATCGCCGAGTCGGGGTCGTCCTGGAGCGCGAGGTAGACCTGGGTAGGCATCGTCCGCGTCGTACCGGGGAAGTTGCCTGCGAACGTGATCGTGGCTCCGAACTCTCCCAGCGCGCGGGCCCAGCACAGCACAGCACCCGCGACGACACCCGGGAAGGCGAGGGGGAGCGTCACTCGGCGGAACGTCGACCAGCGGGACGCTCCGAGGGTGGCCGCCGCCTCGTCGTACCTCTCGCCGGAGGCACGGAATGCGCCCTCGACACTGATCACGAGGAACGGCAACGCGACGAACACCTGGGCCATCACGACGGCCGCTGTGGTGAACGGCAGGCTGATGCCGAAGGCGTCGTCGAGTGGCTTGCCGAGGATGCCGTTGCGCCCGAATGCCAGCAGCAGCGCCACCCCGCCGACGACAGGTGGAAGCACCAGCGGAAGCGTGACCATCGCCCGCACGAGGCTGCGGCCGCGGAACGAGGTCCGGGCGAGCAGCCAGGCAAGCGGGATGCCGAAAGCGACACACACCACGGTCGAAGTCACGGTGGTGACGAGGCTCAGCCGCAGGGCGTCGCGAGCCTCCGGTGCGGATAGGTCGTCCACGAGCGTCCCCCACGGCGCCCGTATGAGGACGGCCGCGACCGGGATGACGAGGAACGCGAGGGCCGTGGCAGCGGGGAGCGTCAGCCCCAGCGGAGCCCGCCCCCGCGTCCGGACTGCGGATGAGCTCACGGAGCGCCGAACCCTGCTTCTGCCAGAACGCCTTGACCCGCCGGCGACATGACCAGCGACACCCATTCGTCGGAGAGGTCGGCGTGGCCGGAGTCCTTGACCACGGCGATGAAGTACGCGTTGACGGCGTTCACGTCGGCTGGGATGTCGACCGTCATCACCTCGTCTCCGGCCGCTTCGGCGTCCGTGACGTAGACAATGCCGGCGTCCGCCTCGCCGAGGCTGACCTTGGTGAGCACCGCCTTGACGTCGGCCTCCAGCGACTTTGGTGTGGCCGCGGTGCCGGCGTTGTCGAGGATCGTCTGGGCGGCCGACCCGCAGGGGACCGACGGGTCGCACACGACGAAGTCGGCAGCTGCGAGGTCGTCGAGTGATGAGATGTCTGCCGGATTGTCGGGGGGTGTGACGACGACGAGCGTGTTGGCGGCGAAGCCGGTCGGGTCGCCTGAGAGGTTGCCGTCGTCGGCCACCAGACCGATGCTCTTGTCGTCGGCCGTCGCGATGACGTCGGCGGGGGAACCCTGGTTGACCTGCTCGGCGAGCGCACTGCTCGAGCCGAACGAGACGACGACGTCGACCGCCGGGTGGTCCTTCTCGAAGGACTGCTCGAGCTGTCCGAAGGTCTCGGTCAGGGATGCTGCAGCCAACACGGTCAGCTTGGTTCGGCCGTGCGAGTCGCTGGCGCAACCGCTCAGGGTCGGCGCAAGCAGGAACGGCACGGCGACGGCGGCAGCCAGGCGACGATGTGTCGGGTTCACCACGGCACCTCCACGACGACGTTCGTCGCCTTGATGGAGGCGACGGCCACGACCCCGACGTCGAGGCCGAGCGCATCGGCCGCTTCGCGGCTCATGAGAGAGACCACGCGGTAGGGCCCGCAGCACAGCTCGACCTGCGCCATCACGGTGTCGCGCTTGACGGCGGTGACGATCCCGCGGAGGTGGTTGCGCGCGCTGACCCGATGTGAGCCCGCATCGGCGCCGTCCGAGGGGATGTCAGCGAGGTCACGCGCGAGCCGGGCGAGGGCCTGCCCCTCGATGCCTGCGTGTCCGTCGTCCGTGCGGACCGAGGTCACCCGGCCTGAGTCCGCCCAACGCCGCAGGGTGTCGTCGCTCACGCCGAGCAGCTGCGCAGCGTCAGCCAGTCGATAGGTGGTCACGGCACCAAGTCTATCCGCACTTGCGGCAAGGAGAACGCTCAAGAGCTCCGCAGTCACGGGAACAGGGTCGCCAACAGCTGATGCTGGCCGCGTCTGGTGCGGAGTACCTCCGTAGCGGTGAGCGAGACCACAGATAATGAACCCGTGAGTGGGGTCCGGCGCGGGTACGAACGAAGCACCAACGCCTTGGTCGGCGCGATGATCGCCGTGGCTCTGCTGGCCGTCCTGGGCTTCGCACTCAACCAGCTGTTGCAACGCGACCAGTCATACCCTCCGCAGACCGTCGACTACGCCCCACAGCTCACCGCAGCCCGCGCGGACGCCCCGTTCGCCGTGTTGGCGCCCGAGCCCGTGCCACCGGACTGGCGAGCCACGAGTGTCGATGCCGGACGGCAGGACGGGGAGTACGTCTGGCATCTGGGATTTGTCGTGGACGAGGCGGAGTACGCCGCTGTGGATCAGACGACCGGCGACCCTGATGACTTCCTTGGCGAGGTGACGCCGGCGACCGAGCAAGACGCCCCGGTGCAGGTGAACGGCGTGCGGTGGCAGACGCTGAGCGAGCCTGGAGGCGACGATGAGGCGCTGGTGCTGAGCCGTGGCGACTCCACGACGGTCGTGTCAGGCACACTGCCGCGTGACGTGCTCGTGGCCTTCGCTGAGTCGCTGCAGAGCCACTGACACAAGTCGAGAAGGTCAAGCGCCGGGCTCGTCCTCGACGGGCGCAGCGATCGTTGCATCGAGCCGGGCGCGTGCCCCGTCGAGATGGTGCTGAGCGATCTTCGCCAACGTCTCGCCCCGCTCCCATAGCTCGATCGACTCGGCCAATGTGGTGTTTCCTGCCTCGAGCGATGTCACGATCGAGACGAGCTCGTCGCGTGCCTGCTCGTAGGTCGGGTTCTCGCTCATGGTGGGGTTCTCGCTCATGTCGGGTCCTTGGCAGTGGATGTGGTGGTGACGGTGGCGGTGAGACGTCCCGAGCCGAGCCGCGCCTCGACGACATCCCCAGGTGACACCGCGTCGGCCTCGGTGATGACGCGTCCGGCGGGGGTCTGCAGGACGGCGTACCCCCGCTGCAGGGTGGCGAGCGGCGAGAGACTCTGGACCCGGGCGAGCCGGTGGCCGATCTCGTCACTCGCCCGGCTCAGCCGATGGTCGAGGCAGCGACGGCCCCGGTCACGCAGGTCATCGATGGAAGCGCTGAGCTGGTCGAAGTGGCGGTGCGGGGCTGCGAGCACGGGGCGCGAGCGTGCCGTGGCCAGGCCGTGGAGCTCGCGCTCGATGAGCGCCCGGACGACGCGCTGAGCCCGCTCCCGCAGCCTCGTGATCCGGAGCGACTCCTCGCGGACGTCGGGGATGACCCGCTTGGCCGCGTCTGTCGGGGTCGAGGCCCGCAGGTCAGCCACCAGGTCGAGCAGCGGCTGGTCCGACTCGTGCCCGATGGCGCTGACCAGCGGAGTGCGACATGAGGCGGCAGCGCGTAGCAGTCCCTCGTCCGAGAACGCCAGCAGGTCCTCGAGGGCGCCGCCGCCGCGGGCCACGACGATGACGTCGACACTCGGGTCGCCGTCGAGGACGGCCAGCGCCTCGATCACCTGGCGGGCTGCGTCGTGGCCCTGGACGGTGGCGTGCTCAATGCGGAAGTCGACACCGGGCCATCGGCGCCTTGCGTTGTCGACGACGTCTCTCTCGGCGGCGGAGCTGCGTCCGACGATGAGGCCGATGCGCTGGGGCAGGAACGGGAGGGCGCGCTTGCGGCCAGGGTCGAACAAGCCCTCGGCCGCCAGCAGCTGACGACGCTGCTCGATCCGGGCGAGCAGCTCTCCCACCCCTACCGGCCGGATCTCCTTGGCGTTCAGCGACAGCGTCCCGCGCGGGACGTAGTACTGGAACCGTGCGAACACCACGACGCGGGCGCCCTCGGTCACCGGGGTCGGAAGGGAATCGAAGGTAGCTCTCGCACACGTCACCTGGACCGACACCTCGGCGACGGGGTCCCGCAACGTCAAGAAGACTGTGGCCGACGCCGACTTGCGGCTGAGCTGGGCGATCTGCCCCTCGACCCAGATCGGGCCGAGACGCTGGATGTAGCCCGACATGACATTGGCGATCACCCGCACCGGGGCGGGTTTCTCCAGACTCGTCTCGAGGGCCACGCACCGAGGTTAGTCGTCCGTCGCGACATCCGTACGCTGTCGTGCCGTAGAGGCAGACGTGGCGGCCTCGGTCAGCAGATCGCCGGCCCGCTCCCCCAGGGTCTGCTGTTGACAGCTGGCAGGCTGGGTGATCCCGATGGGCATCGCTGGGTACGACGCTCCCGGGGCGGCGGCCGCACCCTCATCTGAGGGTTCCGACTTGAGCGGCGGCGCAGAGGGGCCGACATAGGAGAGACGTGGACGTGACCAGCAGTGCCGCGGTCGTCAGCAGAATGGCCAAGGCGGCCGAAACCTTCCTGGCGTCACTCGACCCGGCTGGTCGGGCCGCCGCCACCGGGCGCCTGGGTGGGGACTACCGCGAATGGACCTACCTGCCGGGTCCGAGGCCGGGCCTGTGCCTCGCCGAGATGACCGCCGACGAGCGGGCCGCGGCGCTCGTCCTGCTCGACACCGGCTGCAGTGCCGGTGGGGCGACTACTGCGCGCGCGGTCGTCGGGCTGGACATGATCCGCCGCCAGCTCGGGGCTGACCCTGATCCGGAGGACGATCGGTACTGGGTGCGCGTGCTCGGTGATCCCACCGGCCCGGACCCGTGGGCCTGGCGCGTGAACGGGCATCACCTCGCCGTGCACCTCGTGGTCGCGGACGGGTCGATCGCGGTCACTCCAAGCTTCTACGGCGCCGAGCCAGCGACGGTGCCGACCGGGCCACACCGAGGCCTCCGCACGTTCCCGGAGGAGGAGGAGCTTGCCCGGCTGTTGCTCCGCGACCTCGAAGGCGCGCTGCGGGCTGAGGCGATCACCTCGGACCAGGCCCCCTCAGACATCCTCACGCGGTTCGACCCGGTCGCCGACCCGACCGTCATCGACCGGGGGCTGGCTCACGGCGACATGACCCCCGACCAGCAGGACGCCCTGCAGCGGCTGGTCCGCCACTACCTCGGACGGGCCGTCGAGCCAGCAGCCGAGCGCGCGTGGTCAGAGATGGTCGAGGCAGGGTTGGACGAGATCCGGTTCGGGTGGGCTGGGTCCGACGTTCGCGGCGAGGGGCACTACTACTCGGTGCTCGGGCCGACACTGCTCATCGAGTACGACAACACGCAGGATGACGCGAACCACATCCATACTGTCTGGCGCGACCTGCTACACGATTGGGGAGACGATCTGCTCGCCGGGCACTATGCCGACGGGCACTCGGGCTAGGCGGGCTGAGGATCGAGGTGAGCGGGTTCAGCCCCGGCCGCCTCCGGTGGTGTCGTCTCCGGTTTCTCCGCGACGGGCGAGCTCCTCAGCGCGCTCACGCCACCCGACGTGACGCATTCGCTACCGCGTCCTGTGAGCGGGGCGAAGGCGGCTACCCCGTTGCGGATTGGGTGACTCCTTCCCCCGCACCTACCATGGAACCCATGTCTGTCGCTGAGAACCACCCGAGCACGTCGACGCCTGGGGCCGGCGACCGTGCCGTGCTGCTCGCGGCCCCCCGCGGCTACTGCGCAGGGGTTGACCGTGCGGTGATCACTGTGGAGAAGGCGTTGGACCTCTACGGGCCGCCCGTCTACGTGCGCAAGCAGATCGTGCACAACAAGCACGTCGTCAAGACCCTCGAGGGCCGAGGCGCCATCTTCGTGGAGGAGCTCGACGAGGTCCCGGGGGGGTCCACAGTCGTCTTCTCGGCTCACGGCGTCTCGCCGGCCGTCCACGAGGAGGCGACCGCCCGCTCGCTGAAGACGATCGACGCCACCTGCCCGCTTGTGACCAAGGTGCACCATGAGGCGCGTCGGTTCGCTCAGGAGGACTACGACATCTTGCTCATCGGGCACGAGGGGCACGAGGAGGTCGAGGGCACAGCAGGGGAGTCCCCGGACCACATCACGCTGGTGCAGAGCTCCGACGACATCGCGAACGTCGCGGTCCGCGACCCCAACAGGGTTGCCTGGCTGTCACAGACGACCCTGTCGGTAGACGAGACGATGGAGACGGTCGACCGCATCCGTCAGCAGTTCCCCAACCTGCTCGACCCGCCGTCCGACGACATCTGTTACGCGACGCAGAACCGGCAGCAGGCGGTCAAGGAGATCTCCCAGAGTTCTGAACTGGTGCTCGTCGTCGGTTCCGGTAACTCCAGCAACTCGGTGCGGCTCGTCGAGGTCGCTCTCGAGAACGGCGCCGGGGCGTCGTACCGGGTGGACGACGCCTCGGAGATCAAGGAGGAGTGGCTGGTGGGCGTGGGCTCGGTGGGTGTCACGTCAGGCGCCTCAGTCCCCGAGGACCTCGTCGACGGGGTCCTCGACTACTTGTCGGCGCGTGGGTTCCCGGCGGCGCGTGCGGTTCACACCGCTGAGGAGTCCCTGATCTTCGCCCTCCCGCCGGAGCTTCGCAAGGACCTCCGCGCGGCAGGAATCTCCTAGCAACGCGTCCCTGTTCGACGTCAGCGTCGACGGGTCGCGGCGACCCTG
>JACDHG010000121.1 GCA_013821195.1 Propionibacteriales bacterium | reverse complement strand
ACACCAGCGTGGGCCACTCGACCTCCTCGAGGAACTGGGGCGGATCGAGGTCGGAGACGGCCACCAGCGTGCCCGCACCGAGCAGCGCGACCAGCGAGGGCTCTATGTGCAGAGCGGAGTGAGCAACGAAACCGACCATCACCGCGGCGAGTACGACACCCGAGCGGATCAACAGCCGCCGGTCGCGGATCATGTCCCGTTCGTTCAGGGCCATGACCGAAGCCACCCGCTCCTCGTCGTACTGGAACGCATGTCGAAAGAGCAGCCGGCACATCCCGATGAAGACGACCATCAGGATCACAACGATCGGGGCAAGGTTGATGACGAAGTCGTTGAAGGACAGGCCCGCCCGGCTCGCGATGATGATGTTCGGCGGGTCTCCGATCAAGGTGGCGGCGCCCCCGATGTTCGACGCCAGAGCCTCGGCGATCAGGAACGGCACCGGGGGCAGGCCCAGCCGGTCACACAGGAGCAGGGTCACCGGTGCGATGAGCAGCACTGTGGTCACGTTGTCCAGCAGCGCGGAGGCCACCGCCGTTATCAGCACCAGCAGCACCATCACCGCGAACGGCCGGCCGCGCGCCCGCTTGGCTGCCCAGATGGCGACGTAGTCGAAGACGCCGGTCTGCTTGATCACACTGACGATGACCATCATGCCCAGCAGCAGGAAGATGACGTTCCAGTCGACACCGGTTTCTTCGCTGAAGAACGCTACCTGGGTGTCCACGACGCCGAGCACGACCATCGCGGCCGCACCGAAGAGGGCGGCAGTGACCCGGTGGATGCGTTCGGTGGCGATCAACACATAGGCGGCCGTGAACGCCGCGACGACGAGAACCGCGGTCATCGTTGCGGGGAGGTCGCAGACAGGAGATGGCTCAGGAGCCGGCCGACGGTGATGGCGCCGAGCACGCGCTCGCCCGCGACCACCGCGACGAGGGGGCTGTGCATCCGGGCCATCACCGCAGCGACCTCCACGGTGGTTGCATCGCCGTCCACCACCGGGAGCTCATCGACGTCCTGGGGCTTGGGGAGCAGGTCATGGACCGTCCTGCGCGCCAGCTTGCCCACCATCTCGTCGGACGCCTTCTCGTCGAACGCACGAGCCAGCCGTGGGTCGTCCTGGATGTAGGTGGGAATCAAGAAGCGGAGCACCTGCGAGCCAGGCAGAATCGTGTACGGACGTCCGTCCTCACGACAGACGATCAGACCCGGCAGCCGCTCCGCGGCCATCAGCTGCGCCGCTTGCATCGCATCGGTGTCGACGGCGACAGTCGGCATGGCTCTGGCGAGTTCTCGTGCCCGCACCGTGGGCTCCTCTGGTTGGTCGGCCTCGTATCCGTGCCGACAAGACTTCCCGGCGCTCCGGCATCACCGTATCGCGGTGCGGCTGGCAGTCAGCGGCCGGTACCGCTTTGCACGCGCGGTCGGGCCAGCGGAGAATCTGCACCACGACAGGGTGCGATCGACCCAAGGCGGGGGAGGCGTGGAAGCGATGAGGCGGATCGTGGCCGGCCTGCTGCTGATCGGTCTCGCGGTCGCGGCGTTCTTCGGCTGGACCGCCGGTGTCGATGCCCTGCAACGCGACGGTGCGGACCGCCCGGTGGCGGGAGCCGAGCTGGCGGTGCCGAGCATTGTCTACGACCCGCCTCAGGTGCTGGCGGACACCGAGCACAACGGTCCGCCCGGACCGGTCGCGATCGCTTTCCGCGGTAACGAGGCGCGGCACGGCCTGAGCGACAGCAGCACCGATCCCTGGATCGTGGTGTCGGCCGCCACCGGCGATTATCGCGTGCTGGCAGCGCCGCACCTGCCGGCCAGAGGTGAGGGCCCTTTGGTGGTCGCGCCGGACGGCAGGGCACTGGCATGGGGCTGGAACGGCGGAGTCGTGGTCTACGACCCGGTGAGCGGTGAGTCACGCGAGCTGGCGGGTGAGCTGAGCGAGCGCCCACGGCATCTCGTCTGGTCCGGGTCGGGCGACCGGTTGGCCTTCTATGCAGGAGGGGCCGCCCAGGTCCTGGATGCAGCGTCGGGCGAGCTCACCGCCGTACCCGGTCTGTCCGAGCAGTCGGAACGGCACCTGGCGTTCGGGCCGGGTGGGGAGACGCTGGTGGCGTCGGCGCCAACCGGGCTGAGCGTCGTGAACTGGCGCAGCGGGCAGCGGCAGCGGATCGACGCTGCCCTTGGACGGGTGGTCGGGCTCCGCGTCGGCCCGGAGAGCGGGCGGGTGGCGGTGCTGAGCATCGAGCGCTTCGGCAACCCGGTGCGCGTGCTCGACCCGGGGCGACGGTCGGCCCCTGTGCAACGCGTGGCCCCCGAGCGCCTGTTCGTGCAGCAGCTGGTCGGATGGCTGGGCGACAACGCGTTCGCCGTCGTGGCCCTGTCGGCCCAGACCGGCCCACTTCGGACGATCTACCAGGTGTCGGTCGACGACGCGTCCTACTCCTCGCTGGTGACGCTCCCCGACGTCGACGGGACGAACTGGACCGACTCGTCGACAATGTCGGTCGCGACCGGACTGCTGCAGACCCGAGTCGCTGACCTGGGTGAGCCGAACTGGCCGTGGGACCCGCGGGCGAAGCTGTCGGCGCTGGTGTTGGTGACGTTCTTCCTGCTCGGCTACCTGGTGCTGATGAAGCCCCGGCGGTGGCGCACGAGCCGGCGCCGTTGAGCGCCTGACCCCGGCTCGGTTCTCGTCACGGGGCCACCCGGTGCCGAACCTATCGGCACGGGACCACCCCGTGCCGAACGACGTCCGTCACAACGCCACCCAGCCGGGGCGGCTCACTCGTCGGCGGCAGACGCGTCCGACGACAGGCCCGACTTGATCTGGTCCATCACGGAGGAGTCAGCCAACGTGGTCACGTCGCCGGTCTCGCGGTTCTCGGCCACATCCTGCAGCAGCCGGCGCATGATCTTGCCCGAGCGGGTCTTCGGCAACTCCGGCACGACCATGATCTGACGCGGCTTCGCGATCGCACCGATCTCCTTGGTCACGTGAGCACGCAGCTCCGCCACCACGTCGGGGCCGCCGTCGCCGGCCTCCTCGCGCAAGATCACGAACGCGACCACGGCCTGTCCGGTGGTTTCGTCGGCGGCGCCGACCACCGCCGCCTCGGCGACCTTGGCGTGCGACACCAGCGCCGACTCAATCTCGGTGGTCGAGAGCCGGTGACCGGAGATGTTCATGACGTCGTCGACGCGGCCGAGCAGCCAGATGTCGCCGTCGTCGTCCTTCTTCGCCCCGTCACCGGCGAAGTAGAGGCCCGGGAAGCGCGACCAGTAGGTGTCCTCGTAGCGCTGGTCGTCGCCCCACAACGTGCGCAGCATGGCCGGCCACGGCTCGGTGAGCACCAGATAGCCGCCGGAGCCGTTCGGCACCGGGTTACCGGCTTCGTCGACCACCTCGGCGCAGACGCCGGGGATCGGGGTCATCGCCGAGCCCGGCTTTGCCGCGGTCACCCCCGGCAGCGGGCTGATCATGATCGCCCCGGTCTCGGTCTGCCACCAGGTGTCGACCACCGACGTCCGGCCGCCGCCGATGTTGTCGCGGTACCACACCCAGGCCTCAGGGTTGATCGGCTCACCGACCGAGCCGAGCAGCCGCAGCGACGACAGGTCGTGCTCCGCCGGGATCTCCTTGCCCCACTTCATGAACGTGCGGATCGCGGTCGGTGCGGTGTAGAAGACCGTCGCGCCGTACTGCTCGACGATCTCCCACCAGCGCCCCTTGTGCGGGGTGTCCGGAGTGCCTTCGTACATCAGCGACGTGGCGCCGTTGGCCAGCGGCCCGTAGACGATGTAGGAGTGTCCCGTCACCCAGCCGATGTCGGCGGAACACCAGTAGACGTCGCGGTCCGGCTTCAGGTCGAAGACCGCCCAGTGGGTGTAGGCGCAGCCCACGAGGTAGCCCCCGGTGGTGTGCAGGATGCCCTTGGGCTTGCCGGTCGTGCCCGAGGTGTACATGACGTAGAGCGGATGCTCGGAGCCGAACGCCTCGGGCTCGTGCTCGCTGCTCTGCCGGTCGACCACTTCGTGCCACCAGACGTCGACGTCGCCGTTCCACTCCACGTCCTGTCCGGTACGACGGACCACCAGCACCGACCGCACATCCGGGCAACGCGACACGGCCTCGTCGACGGCCGGCTTCAACGCCGAGGGTGCACCACGGCGGTAGCCGCCGTCGGCGGTGATGACGACCCGCGCGTCACAGTCCTGGATCCGGGTGGACAGGGCGTCGGCGGAAAACCCGCCGAACACCACCGTGTGCGGGGCGCCGATGCGGGCGCAGGCCAGCATCGCGATCACCGTCTCGGGGATCATCGGAAGGTAGATCGCGACCCGGTCACCGGTCTGCACGCCGAGCTCGACCAGGGCGTTGGTCGCCTTGCACACCTCGTCCTTCAGTTCGGCGTAGCTGAGTGTCCGGGTGTCACCGGGCTCGCCGACCCAGTGAAACGCGACCCTGTCGCCGAAGCCGGCCTCGACGTGGCGGTCGACGCAGTTGTAGGCCGCGTTGAGTCGGCCACCGACGTACCACCGGGCGAAAGGCGGGTTGCTCCAGTCCAGCACCTCGTCCCACCGCTGCGCCCAGCTCAGCCGTTCCGCCTGCTCGGCCCAGAAACCGAGCCGGTCGGCCGCGGCCCGCTCGTACGCCTCGGCCCCGAGGTTGGCATCGGCCGCGAGGTCGGCTGGTGGCTCGAAGCGGCGGTTCTCCTGCATCAGGTTGGACAGGGTCTGGTCAGTCATGAAGGTCTCCTCGCTTCGATCGTCCGGGCCGGCTCAGTGTCGTACGGCGACCTCCGCTCCGGCTCCGGTGAGCGAACGCACCTCGAGCTCGTCGTACCTCGCCTCTGCCTCGGGGTCACGGGACGTGACGGTGCCGAGGTAGCCGCAGAGGAAGCCGAACGGGATCGAGATGATGCCCGGGTTGCTCAGCGGGAAGATCGACCAGTCGCTGCCGGGGAACAACGCGGTCTCCGCGCCCGAGACCACCGGCGAGAGGAACACCAGTACGACCGAGGCGAGGAGGCCGCCGTAGATGCCCCACGTCGCGCCACGGGTGTTGAAGCGCCGCCAGAACAGGTTGTAGATCAGCGACGGCAGGTTGGCCGACGCGGCGACCGCGAACGCCAGCGCCACCAGGAACGCGATGTTGAGGTTCTGCGCGAAGATGGACAGCAGGATCGCCACCGCACCGATGCCGAACGCGGCGACCCGGGCCATCCGCACCTCCTGCTTCTCGGTCACCTCGCCCTTCTTGATCACGTTGGCGTAGAGGTCGTGCGCGACCGACGACGCCGACGTGAGGGTCAGCCCGGCCACCACCGCCAGGATCGTCGCGAACGCCACCGCGGAGATCAGCGCCAGCAGCACCGCGCCGCCGATCGTGCCCTCGCCGCCGCCCACGGCCTCGGCCAACCGGGGTGAGGCGAGGTTGCCCGACGCGTCGAGCGTGCTGGTGTCCAGCAGGGCGGCGGCGCCGAAGCCCAGCGCCAGCGTCATCAGGTAGAACGCACCGATCAGGGTGATCGCCCACAGCACCGAGGTGCGCGCGTCGCGCGAGGTCGGCACCGTGTAGAAGCGGATCAGGATGTGCGGCAGGCCGGCGGTGCCCAGGATCAGCGCCAGCCCCAACGAGATGAAGTCGACCTTGGCGAGGAGGTCGGTGCCATAGACAAGTCCAGGGTCGAGGAACCCTGGCTCACCCGAGTTGTCCCTCGCGGCACCGAGCAGCTCGGACAGGTTGAACCCGAACTGCGCCATCACCAGGACCGTGATCAGCACGGTGCCGGACATCAGCAGCACGGCCTTGACGATCTGCACCCAGGTGGTGCCCTTCATCCCGCCGACGGTGACGTAGAAGATCATCAGCGCGCCGACCACCACGATCGTGAGGTTCTTCAGCACACCGCTGTCGACGCCGAGCAGCAGCGCGACCAGCGTGCCGGCACCCACCATCTGCGCCAGCAGGTAGAAGATCGAGACGACCACGGTCGAGGTGGCCGCCGCGGTGCGCACCGGGCGTTGACGCATCCGGTAGGCGAGCTGGTCGGCCATCGTGTAGCGGCCGGAGTTGCGCAGCAGCTCCGCGACCAGCAGCAGCGCGACCAACCACGCCACCAGGAAGCCGATCGAGTAGAGGAAGCCGTCGTACCCGTTCAGCGCGATCAGGCCGGAGATGCCGAGGAACGACGCCGCCGACATGTAGTCACCGGAGATCGCGAGGCCGTTCTGCAGGCCGCTGAACGACCGGCCGCCGGAGTAGTAGTCGGTGGTGCCGACCGTCTGCCGGCTGGCCCAGAGCGTGATGCCGATCGTGAGCGCGACCACGGCCAGGAAGAGCACGCTGGTGATGATCTCGGAGCTCATCGACCCACCTCCTCGTCATACTGGGCCTGCAGGCGACCGGCGATCGGGTCGAGCTCCTTGTTGGCGTGGCGCGAGTAGAGCCAGGCGATGCCGAACGTCGACACGAACTGCAGCAGGCCGAAGACGAGGGCGACGTTGATGTTGCCGACGAGCCGGGTGCTCATGAGGTCGGTGGCGAAGCTGCTGGCCAGGACGTACAGCAGGTACCAGACCATGAAGGCGACGGTCCAGGGGATGGCGAACGCGCGGTAGCGCTTGCGCAGCTCCTGGAAGTCGTCACCGGCGTGGATCTGCTCGTAGACGTTGTGCTGCTTTGGCGTGATCTTCTCCGCCACGACGTTCACCTCGCAAGGCAGACAGGCGCGACCGTGGACCGGTCGGGTGATGTCCGCCACCGTAGGAAGTGTGACGCCCCGTGTCCAGCACCCCAGCCTCAGGGGAAGTCGATCAGCAGGCCATTGTCGACGGGCGGCTCGGCGGGAGGGGCGTTCGACACCCGGGCGCGGAAGCAGTGCGTCACGTAGGGCAGCAGCATCCCGTCCGGCCCGCGGCCGTAGCCGTCATACAGCTCGCCGACCTCCGCCAGCAGCACCCCACGCTCCTTCTCGCCGAGCGTGGCGACGTACGACCTGGACGCGACCAGGCCGACCAGCGTGTCCCGGAAGACTTGCTGCCAGTGGCGGAACTCGGCCACCTCGAGCCGGTCGAAGCGGCCGGAGCTGTCCAGCGCTTCGGCCGGGTCGACCTCGAGGCTGTCGGACCCGATCAGGGCCGTGAGCCGTCGGACCCACGGCACGCTCTCGTCGCGCAGGTTCCAGACCAGCCCCAGCAC
Source organism: Propionibacteriales bacterium (assembly GCA_013821195.1). Lineage (GTDB taxonomy): Bacteria > Actinomycetota > Actinomycetes > Propionibacteriales > Nocardioidaceae > JACDHG01. The sequence goes on along the minus strand of JACDHG010000121.1, from coordinate 642 downwards.
GCCTCCGGGGCGCAGAACCCGGGCGATCTCGACCAGCGCGCGAGCCGGGTCGAACCAGTGGAACGCCTGCGCGGCGATGACCACGTCGACCGACGAGGTGGCGAACGGGATCCGTTCCGCGCCGGCGCGCACGGCAGCGGCGCCGGGTGAACCGGCGCGCAGCTCGGCCAGCATCGGTGCCGACGGCTCGCTGGCGATGACGCGGTGCCCCTGGCGCAGCAGCTCGGCGGTGAGCTTGCCGGTCCCGGCCCCCAGCTCGAGCACGAGCGCAGGTGTCGCGCCGACCAGCCAGCGAACCGCGTCGGCGGGATAGCCGGGTCGGGCCGACGCATAGCCCCGGGCGACACCGCCGAAGCTGGCGGCACGCGCGGCATGCGTCGGTTCGTCCATCGCCGGGAGGCTATCAACGCGGGCGCCGTCACCGCAGCCACCAGCTCCGCAGCCTCGCGGTCGCAATGGTCGGGGATAGTCTTGCGCGGATGCCTGCTCGCCGTGACGCGTTCGCCGACGTCGCCGGCCTGGAGGGGGTGCCGTCGGCGATGGCCGCAGCCCGGGACGGGATCGATGCGCTGCTGCGGGACCGCGGGCTGCGCCGTACCGGCCCCGACCTCACCAGCGAGTCACTGCTGCGCGGGGCCCGGG